>DASVKR010000072.1:0-5902 GCA_036385275.1 Candidatus Cryosericum sp.
CCTGCACTCCGCCACGACCTCACGCGGGATAAAACGCATGGCAAGCCGGACGAGGCCGCGCACAACGACAAGATCGTCGAGCTGCCCCAATACCGGTATGAAATCGGGGATAAGGTCCACTGGAGAAGCCAGATAGACGAGGGCTGCCCCGAGAAGCCATTTTGATACTCGTGGGGTCCGCGGGTCCTTCAGTACAAGAGACCACACACGGACTTCGCGCCTGACACGTTTGACGGCTGTTCTTACACTCATATCAGGAGCGTCCCAACAGACGGTCGAGGATGATTGCGGCTGCGCTGCGTACCGACAGGTGGTTGAAGTCCGTTGGGCCCCATATCGGGTCAAGAACCTCATCCATCTGTGCCATGATCTCGTCTGCCAGACCAAAACCTGTTCCGAACACCAGCAAGTATGGATGATCTCCTGAACGAATCTTCTCACCCATTGCCACATAGTGGATGGAGTTGGCGAACGTCCGCGCACTCGTCGCTATCAGGACTGGCTTTTCACCTTCCACGTGCTGAATCTCCGCGACAGCTTCTTCGAAATGTGACACGACCCGCAGCAGCGACAACGACTCGGCGCGATTTGGGTTGTACTCATGCCCGAATCCTTCGTTCCAGAAATGGGCGATGCGCAGGGCGATCTGCTGTTCCTGAGGAAGGGGCTCGACTTCGTACATGGCCCTGGCTCCATACGTCTTGCCGGCTCGAGCGATGTCATGGATGTCGTGGATGACGATGGATGTCGTTATGATCTCGTGGTGCTTGTTGTAGACCGGATGGTGCACAACGGCCAGGTACAGTCTGAAGTCAATCAAGGATCCCCCTCAGGTCGGCCAGCACCTTGCTGAGATACTTCCGGTCCTGGTCGGTCAAGTCGAAATCGCCTAGCAGGTCGGGCCGGCGGATGAGGGTCCTTCTGAGCGCTTCCTCACGACGCCACTTGGCAATGTTCGCGTGATGGCCTGAAACAAGAACCTCAGGCACGGCCTCGCCATCCAGTTCTCGTGGACGTGTATATTGGGGATACTCGAGGAGCCCGGAGGAGAAGCTCTCTTCGCCCGTGGATGCCGCATTCCCGGTTGCCCCTGGAAGCAAGCGGGTAATGGCATCGATGATCTCAATGCTGGCCACTTCGCCGCCCGACAGGACGATGTCTCCAATCGAAATGGCCATGTCGAGTCGTTCCATGACGCGCTCGTCGATACCTTCGTAGCGCCCTGCCACGAACAGCAGACGTTCCTCGTGCGCCAGGTCCTCGGCCATCCTCTGGGTAAACCGGTCGCCCTGAGGGGCAACCCCGATCTTGACCCAGGAACCTGCTGGATTGTCAATTGTCTCCAGCGCCTCGATCAGTGGCCTGGGCAGGAACATCATCCCCGCCCCTCCACCGAATGGGATGTCGTCCGTCGTGTGGTGACGGTCATGCGTATAGTCGCGAAGGTCGACAGCCTCGAAGTCCAGAATGCCCTTGTCGATGGCCATCTTCATGACACCGACCTGCGTGAATGGTTCGTACAGCAGAGGAAATATGGAAATCGCTTTGATCTTCATGATAGGGACAGTATAGCAGACGCACCAGCTTACCAAGCATGACGCGTTGCACTTTCCGATCTCAGAGACAGCACGCCGCCCGACTCCCTGCCAGGTCAATGCGGCCAGATAGCGGCCACAAACCGACTCAGTAGTTGTTCAGTACTCCGTTCGTCTTCACATTCCTGAAGAACGCATTGAAGACGAAATACCCGATCACGAAACATGCAAGGTTGATGAGTAGCAGCCACAATAGGACATACAATACCTGAGAGTTGCCATCAAGCAGTTTCTGAGATGCATTAATCCCAGCTGTGAAGGGGATGACATTGAGTACTCGTTGTACCGTCATGGGCATCTTGTCAAAAGGAATTATGGTTCCCGAGAAGAACAATAAGCCGTATGAAATGATAGATTCAAATGATGCGGTCTTCGCGAATTTCATCGTCAAACCAGATAAGGCGAGACCTACGCCTGTGAAACCAATTACAGAAACGAGCAGTATCCAGACCAGATTGATATTGAATACCAGGCTGATAGGCAGGGTGACCCTGATGATAGCGAACAGTAACACACCCTTAAGTGCGGTAATCAAGAGCACAACGTAAGTTTTGACAGTCAGAATCAACCAAAATGGGTAAGGCTTGATTATGAGCTGTTCTATGGTGCCTACTTGCTTTTCAAAGGATATGCTCATTGACAATTCCGAGATGATGCTAGACGCAATAATCCAATACATATAGGCCACACAATAGGCAGTTGAATTCCGTACATTATAGACAAAGCCATAAAAGAACGTGGCGAACAAGATATACTTTACGACCATATCTACTATCTGATCAGGGTAATATGTCTTTACCTCTAACAGATATTTATCTAATTCCGCTCTGAAAAGTTTGAGCATCTTTACTCCTGTCTCGCTGAACGAAAACTTCCATAATATCTTCTAAACGGCTGTTATCTTTCGAAAAGGCTATAATTTCATAGTCTCTCTCGAGCATGTGTGCAAGTACAAGATTGATATCGCGGCGTGAAATATCGTTAAGAGTGATATCTGTCGTTGCTTCCCTTTCTTCTATGGTATAGTTGTCGAATGCAATGTCTCTTCCGTCGACAGTTCCGTTCACCGTCAATGTGTACTTGTTCTCACTGTACATTTGCTTGAAATCGGAAGTCTTTCCGATATATGCAATACCTCCGTTTTCCAATACCAGGACCCTATCAGTTATCGCATCAATGACGTCTAACTGATGAGATGCGATGACGATTGTGGTCTTCTTCTCTTCTGCCAGATGTTTCAAATCGTTCATCACAGCCTTCTTGGTCATAATGTCCAGGCCCAAGGTTGGCTCATCAAGAAATAGTACTTCTGGATCATCAAGCATCGCTATGATAATCGACAGTTTTTGCAGCATTCCTCTTGAATAGTTACCCGCAATTTGATTTCTTGCATCATAAAGATCAAATGCTTTAAGCAACTTATCGGCCTTCTCCGCTATTTTAATGTCATCCAATTGCTTTAGTCTTCCAAAATATTCTATATTCTGAAAGCCAGTTAAGTACCAATAGACATTTCTATTTCCTTCAAGGACAGCCGAGACGTCTTTATAGTACTTGCGCAAAGGAATCTTTGACAAGTCATCGCCAACAAATTCAATCTTTCCACTAGAAGCCTCTAATGCTCGCAGCAACAACTTCATTAAGGTCGTTTTGCCTGCTCCATTAACGCCGAGTATGCCAAGAATCTCCCCCCTATGCACATCAAAGGATAGACCCTTCAACACTAAATCGGCTTTCTTCCTATAGGACTTCCCCAATTTGCTAACTCTATACATAATAATCTATCTCCAGTCACCATATTCCAATAAACTACGACTCATTATCCTCTAACTCTTCGTAGGGACAATAGGAAAACGCCCCGGCGGGATCCGGGGCGTTTCGAGACAGAACAACGTGGACTACTTCAATGCTTTACTAGTCTCAGCGCCTGTCACTGGCTTGGTGGAAACCGGCTTCAAATAGGTATCCATCCACCGACGGATGCTGTTCAAGCGATCGATGCGCCGGTCCGTGCGTCCGACGCGCGACAACCCGTGCGGTTCCTCCGGGAAGACCACAAACTCACTGGGTACACGATTCACCTTGAGTGCCGTAAACACCTGCTGGCCCTGCTCGATGGCGCATCGGAAGTCCATTTCATTGTGGAGGACCATCGTTGGCGTCGTTGCCTTGCCGAGGTATTTCACCGGGGACCTGTCCCAGAGCACGTCGATACTCTCCTGTGGAGATTTTCCGCCGTGAGGCAGTTGGAAGACCCAGTTAAGGTCACTGGTGCCCCACATGCTGATGAGATTGCTGACGCTGCGCTGCGTCGCCGCAGCTGCGAAGCGGTGAGTATGGCCGATGATCCAGTTGGTCATATAGCCACCATAGCTGCCGCCAGTGACACCCATCCGCCTGCGGTCGATGTATGGCTTCTTCTCGACAAGGTCAGTCCAGTCCATGAGGTCGTCGAAATCGACCGTGCCCCACCGGCACCAGATGGCCTTCTCATGCTCCTCACCATACCCGGTTCCGCCCCGTGGATTGCTGAAATAGACGACATAGCTGCCAGCCGCCAGGAAGTAGAACTCGTGCATGAAGAGATTGCCATACTGGTCCTGAGGGCCACCATGGATCTCGAGAATCGATGGATACTTCTTCTTAGGGTCAAACCCTGGAGGCGTCATGATCCATCCCTGCAGATCGTGGCCGTCGCGGGCCTTGAACCATACCTCTTCAACCTTGCCAAGATCGAGCCGGCTGAGGAGCACCCGGTTGAGATGCGTCAGCTGCCGGACGTCGCCCGTATCCATGTCACGTACCCAGACCTGCCCTGGATCAGTCATGGTGCCCAGGAAATAAGCCATCATCCTCTGCCGGTCATCCACGGTGAACGTGCCGACGCTGCCAGGAGTGTCGATGACGGTATAGAGGGTCCCCTCGTCGACTGCAATCCCCATCAGCCTGGTGCTACCGTGTTCGGAAATCTGAAAGTACAGGACGTTGCCGTCAGCGGACCACACGGGTGGCATCTGGAGCCCTCCCCCTACGTCGTTCAAGGTCGAGCATGTGAGTGAGATGTCATACGGTCGAGTCACGCTGCGCGCGTCTCCCTTCCCATCGGTGGGAACGACCCACAATTCGACGTTCTGCCACCATTCGTTGGGATCTCTTGGCCCGACGTAACATATCCTGCTCCCATCAGGAGAGAACACCGGCATGCCCTTGGGGCCTCGAGGGGACTTGACCAGCTTCACTGTTCCTCCTGCGGCCGGCATGACGTAGAGGTCGATCAGGTCGGGCTCGAGGTCGGCGTCTTCCCTGTGATTACTGCAGAAAACGATCGACCTGCCGTCCGGAGACCAGGATGCGCCGTATTCGTCATACACACTGCCCAAGGTGAGCTGCTTCATCCGGCCTTTGGCAATATCGACGACCCACAGGTGAGTCCGTTCATGACCGAGCCAGCCCTGGCCGTCTCCACGGTAGAACAGGCGCGTGTAGTGACGCGAGACGACGCCCAGCTTCTTTTTCTTCTCGTCCGCCTCGCGGTCTATGACTTCCTGATCCTTCTGTGTAAACTCCAGCAGGAGGTTCCTGCCATCAGGCGACCATGTCAGGTTGGAGATGTCGCCCTTGAGATCCGTAAGGCGACGCGCCTCCCCGCCATCAGCATTGATGACATAAACCTGCGCGCTCTCCCCTTCCTTGCGCGACGACAGGAATGCAAGGTTTCGTCCGTCGGGCGACCACCTTGGTGATGCGTCTGTCTGGTCTCCCTGCGTGAACTGGCGTTCGCCAGAACCGTCTGTGGGTGCCATCCACAGATTTGCGTACTTCTTCTGTGTCTTCTTGTCCACCCGCTGAACGCCATAGACGACATGCCTGCCATCCGGCGAGAGGCGGACGTCCGTGAGAAGCTGAAGCGCATAGAGATCCTGCGCCGTGATGGAACGCAGTGATTGCCTCGGTCGTGTCATGATTTCCTCCATCGTTTCCGTGTCAGTGGCGGGGGTGCATGCGCACCCGTTCCAGCCCCGTGGTTCCATGTCCATTGTAGGCAAAACGCGACCCAGGTATAGCGGAAACCGAAAAAGGCCCCGGCATGCAGCGCCGGGACCTCCTGAACACGAATGAGAGTCGAGCTAGAACTCCTGCCGCTGCAGTATGTAGTACGAAATCCCCAGCATGCAGGCACTCAGAACCACGCCGACCACAATGGGCACGAGCTGTGGTACCGGGCTTACGATGAGGTTTGGGCTTCCGAACAACGCCAACGGGTTCAGCCAACGGAGAGGCTTGAACTGGCCTGCGACAGAAAGAAC
>DASVKR010000073.1:0-6544 GCA_036385275.1 Candidatus Cryosericum sp.
CGAGAAGTTGAGGTGGAGTCTCTGGAGCAGTTGTGCGCAGGTTTCGGCGGCATCGTCTGCATGACGGGAGATCCCACCGGGGGAGACAGTACTCCCGTTTCCATCACCAACAACAAATGGATCAAACCCATGGAGATCCTGATCAACATGTTTGGATTTCCAGTCTACTCGACATTCGATCCAACAGTCTTTCTGGCCATTCCGTTTCTCCTTTTCTTTGCCCTCTGTCTGGGGGACGTTCTGTACGGGGCCATCCAGATAGGGATTTGCTTCTATTTCATGCACAAGTACCGGCACTCGACGGGCGTCCACAACTTCATGATGGTCTTCGTGTATGGCGGTGCTGCTGCAATGGTCGCAGGTGCCCTCACCGGCAGTTGGGGAGGAGACCTCCTCTCTGGGACATACCTCGGAGCAGGGAACCCGATTGCACGGTTCGTGTCCGCGCTCACCGTCATCAACCCCCTGCAGGCGGCATTCCAGTTCCTGGTGGTCGTCTGGATCATCGGCGCGTTGAACCAGTTCTATGGTGTTGGTCTGGCTATTTACAAGGCCGCGCGGAGACACGATTATGCCTCCATCATCTATGATTGTGTCGGCTGGCTGTTGTTTCTCCCGGCCATCTCAGCGCTGCTGTTCATAGGGACCAAGTGGGGCACTGCATTCAGGTCGGGATACCTCATCGCTTTGGTGACAGGGCTTGTGCTCCTTCTTCTTGGGGGGGCGCGACAGGGTAAGGGTGTGGGCAAGGTGCTGACGGCTCTCGTGAACCTGTACGGTATTCAGAGTTCCTACGGTGTTGGATCCTTTCTCGGTGATGTGCTGTCGTACTCGCGCTTGCTGGCATTGGGGCTGACTACCTCGATGCTTGGCTCGGCCTTCAACATGATTGGGTCTCTCGTGAAGGTCCCTGTTCTTGGTCTGATCGTGGGTGCTCTGGTACTTCTGTTTGGGCATCTGCTGAACTACTTCATGGGTGCCATGGGCGCGTTCATCCATTCTGCTCGTCTCATTCTGCTCGAGTTCTTTGGACGGTTCTACGAGGGGGGAGCACCTCGGTTCCATCGTTTTGGTTTCTCGTCGGAAGTTGTCAAGATTGTCGACACATCGAGTGTTCGGGGAAAATAGGAGGTACATCATGAATATGGAAGCGTTGTGGTCAATTCTCGTCGGAGCTCTTGTAACGGCGCTCAGTGCTGTTGGGGCGGCGTTCGCCTTCAAGCTCTCGAACACGCCGATGACGTCGCTGAGTTCGCTCTGGGTTTTCATGGGAGCAGTTTTTGTCATCACTCTCGGTACTCTTGGGTCTGCCATAGGGATTCGTATCAGTGGATCTCAGGCGGCTGGAGTACTCTCTGAGAAGCCGGAGCTTTTTGGCAAGATGTTTGTCATGATGGCTCTTCCAGGTACACAAGGATTCTATAGCTTCGTGTGCGGAATCATGATGATTGTGCTATCTGGAGTTCTCAACAAGGGAACGGTCATCTCCAACGCGAAAGGTCTTGCGTTTATGACGGTTGGAATCGGTGTCGGCCTTGTCGAGTGGTTGTCTGCCATTGCCCAGGGACAGGCCTCGGCTGCGGCGGAGAGCCTGACTGGGCGCCAGCCCAGCAGCTCAGGTCAGGCAATCCTCATACCTGCTCTCGTCGAGACTTATGCCATCATAGCTCTGGTTTCCGGCATTCTGCTCGTCAACTGGATCTCTCAGGCAGTCTTCTAGGACGTTTTGCACATGGGAACCGAGGAACTCAGAGCTGCGGTTCTCCAGGAGGCGACTGCGGAGGCGACCGCCCTCATCGAGGCTGCCACTGTTCAGGCTTCGCAACTTGTCGATAGTCAGAGGCGACAGCTGGAGGAACGTTCCAATGCCCAGGTAGCGGAGCATCGCGCTATCCAGGATCGTGAGATTGCGACGAAAACAGCTGCGCTGAAGATCGAGCTGAGAAATGCCATTCTCAAGCGCAAACAGGAACTGCTTGAAGGACTCTACCAGGAGCTCGAACAGAACGTCAGGGACGATGATGTCCTCTATCATGCGTATCTTGAGCGAGCGGTGAAACAGATCGGACAAGAAATACCAGTCTCCATTGAGTGCAGAAGTCAAGACGAGCCCATCATCAGAGCATTGTTGCCCAAACGTGGAAAGTGGAAGGGTGTACGTATCGATGTGATGCTCGCCGACAACAATGGAGGCCTCATTGTCCACTTTGCCGAGGCGGAGCTCGACTTGACCCTGTCCGCGGCGTCCACTGCCCTCCGGGAGGTCACGCTCGTTGAGGCCGCACAAGTGCTGTTTGGCGACAAGAGATGATTGCTCCGCTCATTCCACATCAGGCCGATTCGAGCGACTACGCGTATGCCTCGGGCTCGTTTTCTGTCAGGCGAGGGTTACTCCTTCCGATCCAGGAGCTTCGGCGTGCATCACAGGAGGGCAAGGCCGAGTCTCTGCTGGCAGCTCTCAATCGCAGTGTCTATGCGCCCATTGGGAACGACATGTCGGCAGGTGAAGTCCTGGTCAGAGTCGAGAGCACGTGGCAGGCCTTTCTGGCACAAGCGGCCCATGATTTGCCGGAGAGCTTTCTTCCATACCTGCTCGCAACCCTTGATGAGAAAGAATACGCGAAGGCTGGTCTGGCCGAAGCTCTTCTTGGTGGGGATGCCGGGGCGCGCACGGATGGAACAAGCGGTGAGTACGCAGCGTACTGCGCGCGCATCCAGACAGGGGGAAGTTCCCCTGAGCTGCTTGCGGAGTCGGTTTTTGGGGTTTCGCTCTCAGAGGGGCTGGAAGCAGCGCAGGCGGGAGCCTCGGCTTCCGACGCCCAGACAGTGTTCGACTTCTCCTTCGAGACGACCCTGGATGGTCTGGCGAGGGTCTATGGACATCCTGCTGTCATGGCATATATGGATGGCCTGCTGAAGCTCATGCAGGCCGGACATGCACTGAAAATGAAACTTCGCAACACATCCGGTGTTGGAGCTCCTCTCGAGAGACTGTTGCCGTTCCTGAAGCCAGAGATACGAGTGTCGCTCGCATTGATTGTGGAACGCATCCAGGGCATATCGTGGGACACGCTCCAGCCGGCGGATCTCGTTCCGGAAGCTTCGGAATACGTACTCGCCGTCGGCCGGCGATACACTCCTGAAGAGCGGATACAGCTGCTTGAGGACGCTCTGGAGTCGTGGCTTGTCGGACGCCCGGAAGCAACGGGATTTGAAACATATGGAGTTGCAGTCGTCTTTGCCTATCTGATGGACTTCAGGCGAGAAGTCTGGTCACTACGGCGGCTTCTGAAAGCGGCAGCGTCCACGAGGCCGCGTGTTGATGGATCCGGAGGGGCATTGTGAGCAAGGCGGCGGTTGTGACGACGCGGGACTCCGTCGGGGCATTTGAGGCGCTGGGTTTTGTGGGCACTGTTGTCGAGGACGGTCTTCAGGCATCTCAGGCTGTTCAGTCGATTGCTCGTTCGGGGAGATTCGGATTGGTCTTGCTGACGTCCGATGTGGCCGATGTGTGGTCTGGGTCGGCGGCGGCACGCAGACTCGTGGTACCCGTGGTGCTGGTAATCCCAGTGACTTCATCGGCTTCAGGTGCAGCGACTGTTGCCGTGAGGCATCTCATAGAGAATGCAGTAGGTATTGACCTAGTTGGAAAAATGATGGAGGAGAAAAGCCATGACACACGGTGAGATAGTCAAGGTTGCTGGACCGCTCGTCGTCGCCAAGGATCTGACGAACCCGCAGATGTATGAACTGGTGCGCGTCGGCGATGCGAAGCTCTTTGGTGAGATTATCGAGCTTCGAGGCGAGATGGCGAGCATCCAGGTGTATGAAGAGACAAGCGGCGTCGGGCCGGGCGAACCTGTCGTCCAGACGGGGAGCCTTCTTACTGTCGAACTCGGGCCGGGCCTCATCACTTCGATTTATGATGGAATCCAGCGGCCGCTCGACGCTATCCGTGCGCAGTATGGCGACTTCATTCCCCGTGGCGTGGCTCTTCCTGCACTGCCTCGTGACCGGAAGTGGCACTTTGTCCCATGCGTGAAGGTGGATGATGTCGTCGTCGAAGGAGATATCATCGGATCGGTCCAGGAGACCAAGGCTGTCCTGCACCAGATCATGGTCCCCAAGGGCCTGGCAGGTCGGATCGTCTCGATAACAGAGAGCGACTTCACTGTCGAGGAACCCGTTGCAGTCCTGCGAACCGAGTCGGGCGAAGAGCAATCTATCACCATGATCCAGCGGTGGCCAGTCCGTAATGGCAGGCCCTATACGCGGCGCATGGCACCGGATACTCCGCTGGTGACCGGGCAGCGCGTCATTGACGCCCTGTTCCCTGTTGCCAAAGGCGGGACGGCTTGTGTTCCCGGGCCTTTCGGCAGCGGCAAGACCGTTATCCAACACCAGCTGGCAAAGTGGGCGAATGCCGACATCATTGTCTATGTTGGTTGTGGCGAGCGTGGAAACGAGATGACGGACGTCTTGCAGGAATTCCCGCAGCTCAAGGACCCGAAGACCGGCGAGGTTCTGATGAATCGTACAGTCCTCATCGCCAACACATCCAATATGCCGGTCGCAGCTCGTGAGGCTTCGGTTTTCACTGGCATTACAATAGCCGAGTACTTCCGCGACATGGGCTACAGCGTCGCTCTGATGGCAGACTCCACGTCGCGGTGGGCAGAAGCTATGCGTGAGATTTCGGGACGACTGGAAGAAATGCCCGGTGAAGAGGGCTATCCGGCTTACCTTGCATCAAGAGTGGCAGCGTTCTATGAACGCGCCGGAAGATCCCTGAGTCTTGGCAGCCAACCAAGAGAAGGCAGCCTGAGCGTCATCGGGGCCGTGTCTCCTCCTGGTGGCGACTTGTCCGAACCGGTCGTTCAGGCTACGCTCAGGGCAGTCAAGGTCTTCTGGGCACTCGACTCCCGTCTTGCATACGCACGGCACTTCCCGGCGATCGACTGGCTTCAGTCCTACTCGCTGTACAGCAACTTGCTCGAGCGTTTCTATGACAAGGAACTCGGCGATCGTTGGAGTCAGGACATCCGCGAGGTTCGAGCTCTGCTTCAGAAGGAAGCGGAGCTGCAGGAACTTGTTCGTCTCGTAGGTGTCGACGCGCTGTCTGTAGCAGACCGCCTGGTACTGGAATCGGCGAAGTCCATACGTGAGGACTTCCTGCAGCAGGGAGCTTTCACCGAGGGCGATAGCTACACTTCTCTCCGCAAGCAGTTGCGAATGCTTGACGTCATCATGCTGTGGAGCCATCTGGCGGGCAAGGCTGCATCGGGGGGCGTACCGCTTGGCGCTATTCTCGCGATGCCGGTCAGAATCGAAATCGCTCGCTCAAAGAGCATTTCCGAGACGAATCTTGCTGCATTCGATACGCTTGAGAACTCGGTAGGAAAGGGTTTTGAGGCTCTGTCAGAAATGGACACGACTGCACGGGAGGAGTACCATGAATAAGGATTACCGAACAGTCCGCGAAATCGTGGGGCCGCTTGTACTTCTGGATGGGGCTCAGGATGTCAAATACGGTGAACTCGTCGAACTGCGTACGATCTCGGGACTGAGACACGGCCAAGTACTTGAGGTCTCCGGTGGCACTGTCCTGGTTCAGGTCTTCGAGGGTTCGTCGGGAATGGACCGCGGTCAGACAGTGACTCGATTCCTTGGACACGGGTTGCAATTCGGGGTCTCGCGCGACATCGTGGGCCGGGTGTTCAACGGACTCGGAGCACCGATCGATGGAGTTGCTCCGATTCTCCCAGAGAAAGTGCTGGATATCAATGGCGATCCCATGAATCCGTATGCGCGCGACTATCCCGACGAGTTCATTCAGACTGGTATTTCTGCAATCGACGGACTCAATACTCTTGTCCGGGGTCAGAAGCTGCCGATCTTTTCGGGCAGCGGTCTTCCTCATGCCGAGATCGCCGCGCAGATCGCCAGGCAGGCTCGGGTGCTTTCCGGAACTGACGAGTTTGCCGTCGTCTTTGGCGCAATGGGCATCACATTCGAGGAAGCCGACTATTTTATATCGGATTTTCGCAAGAGTGGTGCAATCAACCAGTCGGTTCTGTTCATGAACCTGGCAAATGACCCGGTCATCGAGCGCATAGCAACTCCTCGTTTTGCACTGTCCGCTGCTGAATATCTGGCTTTCGAACTCGGAATGCACGTTCTGGTTATCCTTTCCGATATGACCAATTACTGTGAAGCTCTGCGTGAGATCTCTGCAGCTCGGAAAGAGGTACCGGGCAGACGTGGCTATCCGGGATACCTCTATACGGATCTGGCCACAATTTACGAGCGAGCTGGTCGCATCAAGGGCAAGAAGGGGTCGATCACTCAACTGCCAATCCTGACCATGCCTGAAGACGACAAGACGCATCCGATTCCGGACCTCACAGGCTACATTACCGAGGGACAGATCTTCCTGAGCAGGTCACTGCATCAGGCAGGCATCTACCCGCCAATCGATGTACTTCCATCGCTGTCCCGGCTAAAGGACAAGGGTATCGGCAAGGGCAAGACGCGCGAGGATCAC
>DASVKR010000074.1:0-8214 GCA_036385275.1 Candidatus Cryosericum sp.
TCAAGAACATGGAGTTTTCGAAGCTCTTTACGAATCTGTTGGGAGTGTCTTCCTCTTCGTACGGGTTGACTATTGAAGAGGGTTTTGCAGACAAGAAGGTTTTCGAGGAAGAAATTGAATCGTTGAGAGAGTATGCAAGAACAGTCAAAGAAAGTGGAGGAAGATTTTTGAATTTGCACCACTATCCAACGCGCCTGTATGCTTCTTTGCTTGGCTCTCTTCCTTTGCCCCTTCTGAGCCTTTTCAGAAAGCGGATTGCCAAAGCAATTGCGAAAGGGAGAGGAAGGAAGGAAAAAGGCAACATTGACGAAATTGATTACTATAACGGTGCAGTCATAAAAATTGGGGAGCGATTCAACATTGATACTCCGGTGAATAGGAAGATTTGCCAAACGATGAAGGCAAGGGGATGATCGTGTTCATTGCGCTTTCAATTGCCGCCTATCTTCTGGGCTCTATTCCTTTTGGTTTTCTGGTGGGCAAATTGAAGGGAGTGGACGTAAGGACGATTGGCTCAAAATCTGCCTCATCGACAAATGTCTCAAGGGCGCTTGGCTGGAAATGGGGGGTTGTTTCGGCACTCCTCGATTTCTCAAAAGGTTTTTTGCCGGCATATTTGGCCAAGACACTCTTGTCGAGTCACTGGCAGATTGTGATTGTCGCATTGCTTCCCACCGTTGGACAGGTCCTCCCAATCTTTCTTAGATTCAAAGGAGGAAAGGGCGCTTCAACTTTCTATGGTGCGACTCTTGCCTTCATCGGGCCACGGTATTTTGTCTGCTTTTTCCCTGTCTTGTTGCTCATCTTTCTTGTGACCAGGAAAACGAGTTTGTCTAACTTAGTATTCTCGTGGGTCCTGGTAGTTTTAATGTACATCTTCTTTCCATTATACTACGCCGTCTTCGCTTTGTTGGGAGCATCCTTCCTGGTGTTTGCTTTGAGGGACAATATCAAAAGACTTTGTAAAGGAACTGAGCCTGATACACCCCTTACATGGTAACCAGACACTTATTCTTGAATCTAGTCGGACAGAGCAGTGTGAGATGACTCACCAGACAAAGGAGAGGGATATGGAAATGGTCGCAGCGTGTGGTCTCGTTTGTACAAGTTGTCCGGCATTTGTGGCTGGCAAGAAGGCTGACAGGGCATTGCAGGAGAAAACGGCCGCCGCATGGTCGGCAGCCTATGGCATCGAGGTCAAGCCCGAGGACGTCGTCTGTGATGGATGTCAGTCGTCCGGGCCAAGACTGTTCTTGCACTGCACGGCGTGTGACGTGCGGGTGTGTGCCCACGGCAAAGGTTACGCCACTTGCGCGGAGTGTGAGGAGTACAACGAGTGCAAGACCATCAACGGGTTCTTTGAGTTCTGCCCCGAGGCGAAACCCGCCCTGGACGGACTGAGAGCGAAGTAGCGCGGCATCGATCATACACTGGCCCCAAAGCCGCTTCTAGCGAGTCAGGATACCAAGTCGAGAACATGGAGGAACGCCTTTTGGTCCACAGAGGCTCGCGTGTTGACTGACGACGATGGCATAATGGTACTAGCCTGGCTTTCGACGCAGCAGGTCACCCAGGTTCGGGCTCTTGCGAGCTTCTGCGAGGCGAGAGATGGCTACTCGATAGAGGTCCGGCTGGACCTTGGTACGCTTGAGGCAAGGCCGGAGGGTTCAGTCAGCGACGTGCTGTGGTACGAGAGTGAACAGCTTGTCGGGTTTGCGGGTATGAACAGCTATGGCGACCCCTCGGAAGTCGAGGCAACCATCCTTGTCCATCCCGACTTCCGGAGGAGGGGGATTGGGCGCCGCATGACACGACTGGTGGTAAGGGAGTGCCAGAAGTGCGGAGTGAGACGGATGTTGGTCGTTGTGCCGCAGGAGTCACGAGAGGGTGCCGAGTTTGCTCGTGCGATGGGGACGCGGCACTCCCACAGCGAATACACGATGGACCTCGACGTGACGCGGATTCCCCCGTTCGAGACCACTCCCGACCCAGTGGAGCTCCGGCCCGCAGGCGCCGAGGACGTGCCCGTCATGGCAGCGATTGTTGCGTCAGCGTTTGCAGAGCCGGTTGGAGAAGAGGAACAGGCTCTCGTGCGTCTGATGAAGGACCCTTCTCGTACGACCTACCTTGCGGCGCAGGACGGGCGGCCAGTCGGTGTCATCCAGTCGGCCATCAGCGATGGACGCGCGTTCATCGTTCACTTCGCAGTACGGCCAGAGATGCAGGGACAGGGCATCGGGCGTCAGATGCTGCTGGCCATCGTCCGCGGTCTGCTGAACAGCGGCAGCCAATGGATCACCATCGAGGTCGAGACGGAGAACCGGAATGCCCTCTCCCTGTACCAGCGGTGCGGGTTCGTGACGGTCAACGCCACAGATTACGAACTGCAGGAGCTGCCCAGGATCCCCACGGCTCCTGAGCTCCTGTTCGATCGCTAGCTACGCGACGGATTTTGCAGACAGGCTCGTCAACTCCTCGCTGATGCGCCAGAGGCGCTGGTTGGCGGCGACATCGTACAAAGCACGTAAGGATCGGACCCGCGTGTGGCGCCTGTCACCAGGCATACCCTGCCCTGTAACATTCTCGGGACGGTTCCAAGTTTGTTACAGGTCGTCAGGTTGGCTGCATGTCCATCACAGAGGCTTGATGGGCGTGGAGTAGACATGCGCGGCGGGCACACTGACCAGCTCTCGTTCGGGATAGCGCAGTGCAGTCAGGCTGCCTCCGTGGACGCAGCCGGTGTCGATGTTGATGGTGTTCCCGACCCATGCCGCGTCGGCGATGGGCAGGTGTCCCCAGACGACGAGCGCGTCGCCCTTGTACGCATGGGCCCAGTCGGCGAGGATCTTGAGCCCGAATGCGTCCCGCTGGCCCGTTGGCGTGCCAAACAGGGCGACGTCGCGCGCCCGCGGCGAGTCGATGCCGTGGAGGTCCTGTGGCAGGCCCGCATGCGCGACCACCAGGTTGCCACCATCGAGGACGAGGTGTGGCGGCAATCCGTCCAGGAACTGACGGACAAGCGCCTGCATTTCCTCGCCCGCCGCGTTCAGCTCCTGTAGCGTATGGTCGAGTCCATTGCTGATCCTGACCGGGGCTCCCTGCAATGCTCGGAGCAGCTTGTCGTCATGATTGCCGAGGACGGCGAGTGCACTGCCGGAACGGACCATTGCCATGACAATGAGGAGAGTGCGGACGTTGTCGGGTCCACGATCTACAAAGTCACCGACGAAGACCGCTGTCCTGCCCTCTGGCGCCGTGATGCGGGGGATCAGGGAGCTCGGATTCTCGACCTTGTAGCCCATGATCCTGAGCAGTGATAGGAGTTCATCACAGCACCCGTGGAGATCGCCGATCACGTCGAAGGAGCCGGTTCCGTCTCGCCACAGGGTCGGAGAGGGATGAGGGGGCACTCCGAAGGCGTCTGCGTCTTCGGCGGAATGCAGGATTATGACGGGGTCGAACCCCTCACGGCCCAGCGCCTCAGCGCTGATGGGAGCTTGGGCGCACTGGCGGTCCACGACGAAGTCTCCTATGACGCGGTCCTGCCGCTGCCGGTTGCGCTCCTTGCATACCTGTGGTGGAAGCTCGAACAGGATGGCCATGCATGGATGGTGATAGCGGACTGCGAGGTCCAGCAGTGGCCGGCGTGCCTTTGCCTGCACGTTCGTGGCATCGACGACCGTCAGGCGGCCGGCGCGCAGACGCTGTTCGACGATACAGTGCAGGACCGCGAATGCGGCTGTGGTCGCTGCCTGGTCCGCTTCGTCGTCCGCGACGACGGCACGGCAGGCGTCGGACGACACGATCTGGGTCGACTTGAAGTGTTGTTGTGCAAAGGTCGATTTGCCTGACCCAGATGGGCCGACAAGGACGACGAGCGTCCCCTGCGCGATGCTGGGTCCTGAGAGTTGTGTGGTCATGGAAGAAGGTACCCTCTTGCTGTGAGAAGTTCTAGATAGTGCCGTGCTGCGTGGACGGCGGCGGCTGGCGCGTCGAATTCCGCGGTGGCCAGTTTCAGGGCGTCTTCGCGTTCTATGTCCAGCTGGATGAAGTTGACGACTTCTGCCTTCAGGTTGTACCAGCAGGGGAAATCGCGCATCAGACGGTCATTCCACTGGAGATCCTCCGGGGTCATCCACACCTCCTCGATGGGGCCAACGACCGGGACCTTTGGCTGGAATGCCGGCATGGGAGCGGTCGTGCCCGCCGCAGCCAGTTCAGCGCGGACGACCGAGGTGTCGGTGGTCTCCTGTAGCGCGAGGAGCGCAGCACGGGTACGCCGAGCCACCCAGTCTCGTATCAACGGGTCACTGTACCGCACGCTGTCTGCCAGACCCTGTTCACGTATGCGGGCTGCGACAAGTGCGGCGCGCTCGTCCGGGATCCCGGCGATAAGGTCCGCGAGAGTATCCAGAACGCCACGGCCCACCCACTCGAAGGACTGGACGCTGGACTTGTCCGGCGTGTCGTCGCTGGAGTGATAATAGCGGTCGGGCCACTGGGTCAGCGAGAGAGCAGGGACGTGGACACTCGCGTCGTTGAGAATGGCGTGGTCGGAGCCCCATGTGAACCCAGTGAGCGTCACGCGGAAGTCGTGAGTGGTCAAGTTGACAGCCATAAGGTCCGCAATGAACGATGGCAGTGACCATGGGGTCGCGGTGACTTCCAGGGTGGAGCCGGTTTTCGCCTGGTCTTCGCCGACCATGTCGATGTTGATGGCACATGCCAGATCGGGTTTCTGATCGGCCAACCACGCGATTGTGCCATAGAACTCGGGCATCCAGAGGGCGATGACCTCGCGCTCCAGTGGCACGGTATGGAGAACGCGCACAAGTTCGGCCAGCAGGGCGGCCCCGCTGGCGTTGTCGTTTGCGCCCGGCCGGGGATGACACAGGTGCGCCAGAAGGAGGATGGGCTTTCGCGCTCCGGGCGTACCCACGTGAGCTTCCAGTACCTGCAGGTCGCCCGTTCCGGCGTCAATGTCGAAGAAGGCGTCGACTTCGATGACCTCCTTCCCGACCATGTCCTGCAGATGCTTGAACATGTGGTGGTTGACGTTGAGGCCGAAGCCCTCGCCCTGTGACTCCGAGCCGAAGGAGGTATAGTTCACGGTATCGGGCATCTCCTCGGGTGTTCGGCCGATGCGGGCATCCTGCGCAGGCATGAATTCGGTGATGACACATTGCGCACCGTGCTTGGCGACCGCTTCGCGGTAGACGACGGGAGGTTTGCCCGTGGCAAGGACGGCACAGCCCTCGACCGACTGAGTATACTCGGTGTCCTCTGTTCCTGCCCCGACGTCGACGACGCGGAGACGTTCGGTGCCGTGACTTGCTCCGGACAGGAAGATGCCTCCAATGGGGGCCATCCTCAGGTCGGGGACCAGCCATTCGCCGGTGGACAGGCGCAGGAAGCCCCCTTTGAGGTTCCAGGGGCGTGGTACAACATATCCCTGGCACGCCGTGCCACAGGGATAGTGGCGTACTGTCCCTATCCCCACGAATTCCTGCAATCTGGTGATGGCGTCGACAAATCCCTGCCCACCTTTCGAACGATGCAAGAGGGCAAGGTCGCGCTCCAGTTCCAGCGCATTCTGCGGGCAGAATTCCCGGAGCAGATCTTCCCGGAGCGTCATTTCTCTCCGGCTGCTGGGTTGCGAAGTTCGGGCTCGAGCAGGTCCATGTAGACCATGTCGTAGCGCACACGGTCACGGACGACGGACTCGCGGAAGCAGCCGAATTCCCGGAAGCCGACTTTGCGGTATGCCTTGTCGCCGCGGGCGTTGATGGACAGGTGGCGCAGGAGGATGCTGTGCAGGTTCAGCCTGTCGAAGCCATAGCGGCACAGGAGGTACAGTGCTTCACTCCCGTATCCCTTGCTGTGATACTCCTTCTCGCCCACCAGGATGCCAACCTCCGCGGTACCTTCCTTGCGGTTGATATCCATCAGGCTGCAATCGCCGATGAGCTGCTGGTCGCCGGTCAATCGGATGTCCATGTGGACCATATGGCTGCCGGCCTTGACGACGATGTCGTCGTACCAGGCATACTCCTGCTCCAGTGTCAATACCTTGCCGTAATCGAGGAGAAAGACGTTCAGTTCAGGGTTCGTGATCCAGCGCAAGTACGCTGGGACGTCCTCGCGGCAGGCAGGCGTCAGGACGACCTTGGTTCCACTCATGATGACCGGCAGGTTTTCCATGCTTCGACCTCCTCAGAATCGACAAGACCAGCATACCCAAAAGGGCGCTGTGGTGCAAGCGTCTGAGCGGATAACGGGCACGTTTGTCCCGACGGCTCTCGTCCTCTCTGCATGTCTGCAGGGCCTCATGTCAGCCACGTAATCACCGACACAGTGCCCCGGCGTCGACGTGGCAGCGCTGTTTCGCCCTGATGCACTGCTATGCTTATAAATAGCTGCACTATTGTTGTGGTAGCCGCAAGAAGCCACGAATCATGTTGAGAACGGGAGGCTATCATATGAGGAAAGCATTTTCGTTTGTCTTGATATCGGTGTTCCTTGTTGTCGCTCTTTTGGGGACCGTCTCTTGCAAGACCACTAAAGGCGGCCTGCAGGAGGTAACGTACAACCTGGGGACTGAGCCCGCCGCAATAGATCCGGCCATTACACAGGGTATTCCGGAAGCCAACATCATATTGCAGGTCTTTGACGGGTTGACACGTATCGACGACAAGAATATGCCGCAGCCGGCGATCGCAGCGAGCTGGACGATCTCCGCAGACCTGAAGACGTATACCTTTACGCTTCGCGATGCGACCTGGACGGACGGAACACCCGTCACAGCGTATGACTTCGAGTATGCCTGGATTCGCGCGCTCACGCCGGAACTGGCTGCCGCGTATGCCTACCAGCTCTACTACGTGCGTGGCGGTCAGGCATTCAACACATCCATCAAGTCCGGCACCAAGTACTATGTCCAGTCTGTCGACGCCAAAGGCAATCCTCTTACGAAGAAAGAGGGGGGCAAGGACGTCCCCGTTCCGAACATGGCGAAAGAGATCGATCCCAGCAAGGACGTCGGTGTCAAGGCACTGGATGACAAGACGCTCCAGGTTGAACTTGAATCACCCACCGTCTACTTTCTCAACCTGACGGCGTTCCCCACGTACATGCCGGTCTGCAAGGCTGTTGTCAGCAAGAATGACAAGTGGGCCTCCGATCCGACGAACTTCGTCACCAATGGACCGTTCACGCTCACGGAGTGGTCACACAACGAGAAGATGACCTTCGTCAACAACCCGACGTACTGGGACAAGGACAAGGTCAAGCTCACGAAGATCACCTACTTCATGGTCGAGGATGAGACGACTGCGCTCTCGATGTTTCAGAGCGGTCAGCTGGACGCCTCCTCCACCGTACCCGTCTCAGAGTTGCCCAAGCTGGTCACCTCAGGCGAGGCACAGATCCTTCCGTACCTTGGGACCTACTACTATATGTTCAATGTCACCAAGAAGCCGTTCGACGACGTCCGCGTGCGTATGGCTTTGACGCTCGCGATCAACCGCAAGAGCATCACCAAGTCCATCACGCAGGGCGGGCAGATCCCTGCGCTCGCGTATGTTCCCTACGGCATTGCAGACGCACTTCCTGGCAGTGATTTCCGCAAAGCTTCCCAGGAGAGCTTCTACAAGGACGACGATCTCGCGGTCGCGCAGAAGTTTCTGGCAGATGCAGGATATCCAGGAGGCAAGGGGTTCCCTGCCTTCACCCTGCTCTACAACACCTCCAATGCACACAAATCCATTGCCGAGGCGATCCAGCAGATGTGGAACAAGAACCTCGGGATCACCTGCACCCTCAAGAGCGAGGAGTGGGGCGTCTACCTGGATGACCGGACAAACCTCAACTACTCTGTTGCACGTGCGGGCTGGATCGGTGACTACATGGACCCCAACACGTTCCTGGACATGTTTGTAACGGATGGCGGGAACAACGGCACTGGCTGGAGCAACAAGTCTTATGATGCTCTTATTGCCAAGGCCAAGGCGACTACCGACCCGACGGCGCGCATGGCGACACTGCATGACGCAGAAAAGATCCTCATGACAGATATGCCCATTATTCCAATCTACTACTACACGAACCCGGTGCTCCTGAAGAAGACCATCAAGAACTTCTACCAGTCGACGCTGGGATTTGTCGACTGGAAGAACGCTTACATGGGGTAGCCTTCAGGAATCACTGAAGACCACA
>DASVKR010000075.1:0-4671 GCA_036385275.1 Candidatus Cryosericum sp.
CGGCAGCATGGTGCGCCCGGGTGCCTGGATATAGGGTGCCACGTCGGGGTTGCTGTCGATGCGGAAACGCTTGCCGTTCGCCACGGCATACGCGTTGCCCATAGTCAGGACGAGGGTCTGTGTGCCCAGGACGATGGTGACCGTGTGGGTCTTGGCGTTCCACTCGATCGTGCCGCCCAGAGCCTCGATGATGGGCGCGAGGGGGACGAACGTGCGGCCCCACTTGATCTGGGGGCCCGCGTCCTTTTTGCCCTCTACGCCGTCGATCTTGATGGTGTTCGAGCCGATGATCATGATGATGACCATTGTCTTGGAGCCGGGGACACCGTACACATCGCCCGGGACAGTATACACGTCGTCCGGGACACTCTCTGCCCTGACGACTGCCGGCGCGATGACCACCGTCAGTGCCAACATCAACATTGCCAGCACGGTGGCGACAATCCTGTTGAACTTTCTCATCATTCCTCCCTTGAGCGCTCCTTTGCGCCCATGTCGAAGAAGATAGCCAGATCCTCTCATTCCCAAGAAGTAAATTGATTGAGAGGGTACTGTAAACGTGACATTTTCCAGATGCGCCTATTCGACTGTGAAGGTTCCGGATATGTTCATGACGTGTGAACAGTCATGGTGACATCGAGCTCGATGGCCTTTGCCAGCGTATTGTAGAGTATACTGTGCCCCAGTGCACATGAAAAAGCTCTCCTTGCAAAAGGCTGCCACAATCGGTACAATGCCAGTTGTTATGAGAGCCCACGGCACGGCTCAGTTCCGCCTGGAGGAGGTTTCCAACTGTGAACGACGACGTGCACCGGTACGACAAGCTCATCCTGGTCCTGGCACTGGTTCCGGCTGCGTTCGGTGCGCTGTTCCAGGGCGGCTACTTCACGTGGCAGGCCTACTTGATGATGCTGTTGGCCTTGCCCGCTGTTCTCCTGTTCGTCGTGACGCGGTCCCGTTATGGCTGGGCACGGGCGGGAGGCGCGGTGGACGTCACGATGCTGGCCTTCCTCGGTGTCTGTGCGCTGTCCATGGTGGCGACGGTCTACTTTCAGGCAACACTGGTGGCATTCTTCAAGGTGCTGTTCTGCGGCATCCTCTTCTATGTCGTCTTCAACGTGACACGCCGCACGGCCCAGCTCGACCTCGCAGTCAGCATGCTCCTTGGACTCGGCGCTTTGTTGTCCCTCATCGGTCTCCTTGGCTATGCTGGCGCAAGCAGCCAGTTGACCGGTCCTTTCTGGACGTGGCTCGGCACGCACAGCCTGACGCAGGATACCAGCGTCACCAGTACCCTGCAGTACCGCAACACCTTTGCCGCCTTCCTCATCCTGCCCATGTTCCTCGCCCTGGCCCGCGCGCTGGACGTTCGCCGCTGGTGGGCACGCGTGCTGTATGGAGCCCTCGCCGGCTTCTTCGTCGTCATGCTCATCCTCAGCCAGTCACGTGGCGGCCTGCTGGCCTTTCTCATCACCCTCATTCTCTTCCCGGTCATGCTCCCAAGAGGGCAGCGTCTCAAAGGCATTCTTGCGGTGTTCCTCCTCGTTGCGGCCCTCGCCCTCACCTTCTGGCTCCGCCGGGACGTCTTCGTACCGATGCTGCTCAGCATGACTGTGCGCATCAAACAGCTCTTCGCGTTCGTGGGCGGCGTGCAGGATGCCAGCCTGTACGCGCGCGTGGTCATGATCCGCGACTCGTGGGCCATGCTGCTGCGCCGCCCGGTGCTGGGCACGGGGGCGGGTACGTACCAGTACGTGTACACGCAGTTCCGCAGTATACCCTTCTACGCCAAGTTCCCCCATAGCATCATCTTCGAGCAGCTTGTGGAGATGGGCATCCTGGGGGGAGTTGCGTTTCTTGCCCTCATCGGCTCGCTCCTGTGGCGGGGCCTGCGCATTGCCCGCAGGGAAGGGGCGGCGGTCTTTGCCGGCCTGCTCGCGGGCGCGTTCGGCAATGTCCTCCACGCTGCCGTGGACTTCGACTGGTCCCTGCTCGCCATGCCGGTGCTCTTCTTCGTCACGTGTGGTCTGCTGGTGTCGCGCGAGAGGCGCGAGCCGGGTGCTACTGTGGCCCATGTCGCCATGGGCTACCACCATGCTCCCCGTTCTGCGCGCCTTCTGACGGGCGTCGCATTCGTCGTGGTTGTCTGGGGCTTCGTGTTCGTCATCCTGCTGTCAGCTGCCAATACAGCCCTGGCCCAGCGGGCCGAGGCCCAGGGTGACCTGCCCTCTGCTCAGTATCGGTATCGTACGGCAGTGCGCCTGGCGCCGTTCGGCGCCGAGCAGAAAGCGGACTTGGCAGCGTTCCTGCAGGCGCACGTAGAGGGAACTGCGCGGGATCAGGACGAGGTCGGACGGGAGGTTCAGCAGCTGTACGAGACGGCGGCGCGGCTCAACCCACGCATGTGGGCCTACCACGATGCACTGGCACGGCTGTACCTGGACCAGGAGGACCCGCGCGCAGGCGTGGAGGCGCAGGCTGCAGTCGACCGCAATCCCCTCCGTGCCGACGGATGGTTTATCCTCGCGGTCGCGCGGGACGCTGCCGGCGACCAGGCGGGCGCCGGTCAGGCGTTTGACCGCGCAGTACAGCTCCAGGAGCAGGGAAACAACTGACTCCAGCGTCCTTTGCACCCTATTGGCTCACGGATAAACCTACTCGATGGGGCCTACCAGCAGGAGCAGGGTGAACAGCATGAACAGTCGTTTTCTCATGAGTTTCATTGTATGCACCGCACCTGCCCCCTGCAACTCTGGGCGGCCCCTATGCAATATCAAACTGGCCGTTCTTTGGGGTCAGCTGGTAATTCCAGCCCAAAGTGGTAAGTTCGCCACCTGAGACGGAGAGCTGCCCGTCGCAAGGATGGATTCCCGCCTGTACCGAAAGCACCCCTCGCAGGTCGTTGCTTCTAAATAATGCTATTGATTTTTTACCCATGGCTGTAACAATAGTAAGACAAGTAGTTACTTGCTAGCTTTCTTTCTGCCTGTGATAGACGCATAATACCCAAGGAGGGTATGGTGAAAGCTAGATGAAGAAGAAGTTCAAGTCTATTTCATGGGCAATGGACGAACTGGCAGCGATGCCACCGAGCCTAAGAGGTGCAGTCTATTCGCTTGTTGGGGTTCTTGAAGAGAAGGGGACTCTGGTCTATCCTGATGGTGGGATCGTTGATGGCAACGCACGAATCTTCGAGATACGAGCGCACTTTCACAATCAAGAGGCACGTGTCCTATATTATTATTGGGACGAAGGCGATCTAATTTATGGGCTCGTTGCCTTTATCAAGAAAACACAGAAGACTCCACCTGACAAGATTAAGTTAGCGCAGAAGAGGCTGAGGCAACTTAAGAGGGACTTGAAGGGGTGGTAGCGATGAGGAGGAAGAATGAAGACTCTACTGAAGAAGACTGATGCGCGTGAGCACGTCATTTCGAAAGAGATCATCGAAGCTGGTGATCGTCTTCGAAAAGAGACCATGGACGCTATTGCGGCTGATCCGGTTCTCTCTGCCGAAATGAAGACTATCCGTGAGAATGCAGAAGCCAATATCCGCAGGGAAAGGGCAAAGAAGAGTCCTGACTGCACTGACGCTAGCCGTAGGACGGGATGTGCACGATCTGTCACTACAGCATCCGGCAAGAAGTCTCCCATCAAGCTGTAACAGTACTCCAGTATATCACGTCAAAGCCTCCAGAAATGGGGGCTTTTTCTTTGTGATACGCTGCTCAATAGGTCAGAGTGGTACATTGACAAGATGAAGGGATGGATTCCCGCCTACGCGGGAATGACGGAATTCGGCGGGAATGACGGACCTCCCAAAGGCTTCTATATCTTCCCATGGGCCGGTCGTTTCCTGATTCTCTAGTGTTTGCTCTCATGTAGACATGAAGGAGCATAAGAACTAGAGGAGGAAACGCGAGAAGAACTGGTCTGTTGAACGTCTCGGTAGCAACGGCCACATACACCTGCCACTGCGATTTGTCGCGGAACCCCTGGGGTGTGGTTGACTGGACCCTGACCGTCACGGATCGGAGCACGGGATGGACGGAAGCGGGGGCCGTCCGGACGAAAGCAGAGATCTATGTGGTCGCTGCCCTGGAGTCGTGTCTCCGCAGGTATCCGGGGCAGGTCATCTCCCTCCATGCGGACAACAGAAGCGAGTTCATGAATGGGCATCTCGTCCGTTTCTGCCGTGCCCTGGGGATCACCCTCACCCCCGAGCCCTCTTGTCCCATCCCCCGAGGATGTTCTTGTATCCGAGGGGTGTACTCGGAGGGGCGCTCTGCTGCGCAGGCGGGAATCCAACCCTTGTCGTCCTTCTGTCTCGTGGATGTACCGTCGTGGGTGCCTACCTCCTCTTGGTCGATCGCAGCGATGGCTGCAAGTTCGTCTGCTACCAGAAAAAAGCAGGTACCTCCCTTGCAACATTGCTGGCAATGCACGATTTGCCGATCTTGTTCCGGTCTCGGCAATCTAGAAGAGAATCCATTGAAATCTCACAATACTCGACTACACTAGACAGCGTATCGATTATGGCGTGGTCACATGTAATACGTTGTAGTATGGGATGGGCACAAAGAGGAGATGAATATCATGGCTGCAAACACAGTAATAACGCTTCGCATGGACAACGCCTTGAAATCTCAAGTCGACGCTGTAGCGAAAGAA
>DASVKR010000076.1:0-2008 GCA_036385275.1 Candidatus Cryosericum sp.
CGGCTTCGTTCGAAATGGACCGCCCGATGCAGTCAGCACAACGCGTTCGACAGTCTCGGGATCCTCACCCGCAAGGCACTGCCAGACCGCCGACAACTCACTGTCGATAGGACGCAGCTGCGCCCTGAATGGCTCCAGCAGGTCCCCCAGCGTGATGAGCAGTTCCTTGCTAGCGATGGCCATGGGCAATCCCGATCGCAACAAATCGTAGACGACCTGGGCCAGGTCAGTGGAAGCTGCCGCGACGACAGGCATGTCGAAAGCGACCCTGCCGAGCATCGAGGGCAGGTCCTCATCGCTGACCACCGGGATACGCAGATCACGACGCTCCAGCCTGATCATTAGCCGTTCACGCGCGGCATCGTCCGACATTGCGACGAAGCGCGGCCGAAAAGCCAGGGCCTGTGCAGCGAGCAGTTCGTCGTTGGTGTGCGCGGTGAGACCTACGATGTGGTATCGCTCGGGCTGAGCCTGTACCACATCCAGCATCTGGGTTCCAATGGACCCCGTCGAACCAAAGAGCACAAGACCCTTACTGCCTGTCATGAGCCACCAAACCTCCGGTCCCTGGACTTGAACTTCTGTACAATCATGTCGAGTGTCGCCGGCGTGAAATCCGGCCAGAGCACGTCCAGAAAGAACAACTCGGCATAGGCCATCTCCCACAGCAGAAAGTTGGATACCCGCGACTCTGCCCCGGTACGGACAACAATATCCGGCGGAGCTTCACCCTTCAGCCATAGATACGAATCGAACCGTTCTTCTGTGAGTTCTTCGGGTGTCGCCATTTTTGCCACACATTCGGCAGCAAAGGCCTTTGCCGCATGCAAGATCTCCGCCCGTCCCCCATAGTTGAGGGCAACGTTGAGATGAAGACCGTCGCAGGACTCCGTACGTTTCTCGATCGCCTCGACCGCAGCGCTGACATCGCCAGGCAATGCCGCACGATTTCCGATGATCCGCACGCGCACGTGCCGAGAAACCAGCTCTGGTAACCATTTCGTAACCATCGAAACGAACAGGTGCAGGATATACCTCACTTCATCCGGCGGTCGCTTCCAGTTTTCCGTCGAGAAGGCAAAAATGGTCAAGGCAGTCACGCCCAACCCGGGCGCGGCCGCCACAATATCATGTACTACCTGAGCGCCCTGCTTGTGGCCGGCAATTCGAGGGAGTCCACGCTCGACCGCCCATCTGCCATTCCCGTCCAGCACAATGGCGACATGAAGCTGACCGCTTGTGATCACGACGTCAGGCGTCCCTACAAAGACAGGATCTCCTTCTCCTTGGCTTCGAAGGCTTTGTTGATCTCTGTGACGTGTTTGTCTGTGAGTTTGTCGAGCTCTTCCTCAAGCCGATGCTGCTCATCCTCGGAGAGTTCCTTGGCTTTCTCCTGTGCCTTGATATCATCGCGGACATCACGGCGAACGGAGCGGATCTCTTCGCGGAACTTCTCGGTGAGCTGGGAGATACGCGCTACCATCTTCTTCCGCTCTTCAAGTGTCAGATCCGGGAAAACGAGCCGCACACGCTGGCCGTCATTGGTGGGTGTAACGCCGATGTTGGCCTTCAGGATGGCGCGCTCAACTTCCTTCAACAGGTTCTTGTCCCATGGTTCTACGACAAGGACCTTCGCCTGTGGAGCCGAAATCGTAGCGACATCCTTCAGAGGGTTACGCTGTCCGTAGGCCTCAACGACGACACCGTCAACGTAGGCCGGAGTGATTCGACCGGCGCGAATCTCGGAGTAGTCCTTGAGAAGGGCCTGATGAGCAGCCTGCATCTTGGCATCGATTGGCGTGAAGTACTTGTCCACCTAAGCCTCCTTTATCAGAGTTCCAATGTCGCCTTGCATCACCGCCCGGACAATATTACCGGGCTTGTTCATGTTGAACAGCAGGATTGGGAGATGGTTCTCGCGGCAAAGAGAGATGGCCGTAGCGTCCATCGCCTTCAGATGGTCTGCCAGAAACTGGTCGTAGCCAATCTGGCGATACGGTGCGGCTGT
>DASVKR010000077.1:0-6128 GCA_036385275.1 Candidatus Cryosericum sp.
GCAATGTCCTGCGACGTGAGACCACGCCCGTGTGCCTCAAACGCGTCAAGGAGCGCCAGTTCGTAGACAACATCGTCGTTCATGGTCTCGGGAGCTGTGACATAGGAACGGACGTCGCCATAGACCTCTGAGATGCGCTGGCCTATATATCCCTCGATGGCAGTGCCAAATGCGCCGCCCGCAAGCTGGCCAACCCATCCTGCCAACGTTTTCTGCTCGACACTATCCGGCTGCTCCTCCTGCGGCGTGTGAGCAGCGGGCAGGCGAGACAAGATTTCATCCCACGAGGCAGGGTGCTCGAACCCGAGGTAGGAGCTCAATGGGTCCTGCGGTGCGCCAAACAGTGCATCGAGGTAATGGGCGGTGACTACACGCAGCGCAGGAGCATCTCCACTGCGAGCCAGGCGTAAGCCTTCTGGGATAAGCAATACCGCCACACTCTCGTCAAAGCCCTGATTTTCCATCGACTGGGCTGCCCCGCGATAGAGGCACTCCGGAGCGCCTGATCCAGGCACAGAACTTTCCCAGAGCATGAACATCACCTCATCCTGCCCCTTCTCGGCTGCGGTCTGCTCAGACCAGCTGCTTGGATGCAGGCGCCGGTCCAGCGGAACGGCAGAACGCCGTATGTCACGTTCCGTTTGCCATGCCTTGATTCTCATGCCTGCCTCCTCTTGCGAACGGAATACAGGTACAGGGAAACGAGTGTCGCGACGTAGGGGATCATGGCCGTGAACTGGGTAGGAATCCGACTGCCCTGCAGGAATACCGTCAGACCGTCGAAGAACCCGAACAGCAGAGATATGACTGCGATGCCCCAGGGATTCCCGCTCACCAGAATGACGGCCGCCAGCGAGATCCAGCCGCGTCCAGCTGACATGTTTTCGGCAAACAATCGCACATACCCAAGAGAGAGATACGCGCCTGCCAGACCGCAGCATATCGCACAGACGATGAGCGACCAGATACGTATCGTCGATGCCGGAACGCCGCTCGAACTAAGGCACGCAGCGTTATAACCTGCACCACGGAGCCGCAGCCCGAAACGAGTCCGGAAGATGACGAACGCGGACAGCACTGTCACCAGGATTGCAACGTAGATGATGGCGTTGTATCCGCTCAGCAACTTCCCCAGAAAGGGGATGCCGTCAATCAGCGGCAACTTCACGGCAGGAATCGCGCGGATGCCCGCATTCGTGAAGGCTCCCTTGACGTGAAAGATATCGCGCAGCAAAAATGTCGTCAGGCCCACCGCAAACAGGTTCAGCGCTATGCCTGTCAAGAATTCATCCGTATGGAGTCTCACGGCAAACAGAATGAAGATGCCGGCCATGATCAGCGCCCCAGCTACCGCGCATAGAATGCCAAGGAGCCAGCTGTGCAGGAAGAATGACCCGAGGACTGCGCAGAACGCACCAACCAGCATCATCCCTTCCATAGCAATGTTGAAGATACCCGCATAGAAGGTGAACGTCCCGCCAATGGCTGCCAGCAGGATCGGTGTGGCTCCGACGAGCATGGCCGAGACAAGTCCGAACAGGATGTTCACCCCACACTCTCCTTCAGTTTCCGCCTGGTCGCCAGCCAGTCGAACACCATGTTCAGTGAGACCCTGCCTGCGACCACAACCAGCACAATGACTGCCTGCAACACGTCGATGAACTCCGAAGGTACAGCAGTCACGAGTTCCATGCCTATGGCGCCCTGCTGCAGTGCGCTGAAGAGCAACCCGTAGAGGAAGGTCCCTGAGATGCCACTGTTGGCCACGACTGCAATCATGATACCGTCCCAGGCATAGTTCGCGCCGAGCCCCTTCACAAAGCGATGGGGGCCGCCCATGATCATCAGTCCTCCGGCAAGTCCCGCAAGAGCTCCGGTGACCAGCATGACGCGGACATAGTTGGCATCCACCTTGCATCCGCCGATCCTCGCAAACAGCGAGTTCTGCCCGGTCATGCGCCATTCGTAGCCACTGCGGCCTCTGCTCATGACCAGCCAGCAGATGACTGCTGCAAGCACCATGAACAGGACACTCGTGCTCACTCCTCCCAGATCCGGCAGCCATGCAGCAGTGCTGATGGGCCTGGTCATGGGACTCGAAGCTGAGGGGTCAAACAAGGGGTACGTGATGACCCACAGCGCGAAGTAGTCAGCGATGAAGTTGAGCATGAGCGTGACAATGAATTCATCCATGGCGAAAGCACGTTTGAGCAGTGCCGCAAGCCCTGACCACAGCGCCCCGCCGAGAAGAGATGCCAGGATACACAGCGGAACAAGCAATGCCGAAGGCAGATGGACGAACAACCCGATTAATGTCGCACCCAGAGCACCCATGACGAGCTGACCCGGCTGTCCAAGGTTCACGGGTCCGGAGGCAAACGCGATCGATGCCGAGAGTCCTGTCAGGATAAGAGGAACGGCTCGCGTCAGCGTAGCAGTGAATCCCGACCCACCGAACAACGAGTACTGGAGCAGCGCACCGTAGGTCGCAACCGGATTGAACCCCTGAAGCGCCAGCAGGAGTGCTCCAATGGCGAACGCCGCCAGAACGCCAAGAATCCCGCTAAGAGCCTGTTTCCGCATGAACAGCTTCCTTCCCCCCGAGCATGTAGTACCCGACTTCCTCACGACTCGTCGCGTCCGTGGCAAGGTTGGCGACCACTTCGCCCTGGCACATGACGACGATACGGTCGGCCACCATGAATAGTTCGTCGAGGTCGGCTGATACCAGCAGGACGGCCCGTTTCTTGCTCCGCAGGTCCAGGAGCAGCTGATGGACATACTCGATGGAACCGACGTCCAGGCCTCGCGTCGGCTGGTCCATGAGAACGAATGGTGTTTCCAGCAGCAGTTCACGACCAAGAATCACCTTCTGCTGGTTGCCACCCGACAGCGATCGGAACGGATCCGACGAGTGCCCCATGCTGACAGTAAACTGGTCTCGAATCTGATCGACAAACTCGGCTGCATGCCGGTAGTCGAGCCCAAGCCCCCTCCACGTGCGAAACCGTGAGTCAAGGATGTGGTGTGTCATAATCGCATCCTCCAAAATGGACGCCGCCACACTCGCGCCCATCTTTCCCCTGTCCTGGGGAACGAACGCAATCAGTGTCCGTCTGGTCAGGATGTCGGCATGTGTAATGTCCTTCCCCTTCACCTCAAGTGTCCCAGATGTCATTGGGGCCAGACCCATGATTGCGTTCACCAGCTCGAACTGGCCGTTCCCCTCGACGCCGGCCACTCCCACGATCTCGCCGGCACGCACTTCGACGGTCACATCATGCAGTCTTGCGCGATGCTCGGTGTCGCTGCAATTCAGCCCTCGCGCACGGAAGACGATCTCTCCGGATTCCTGAGGCTGGCGCCGCGATGTGAACAGGACCTCTCTGCCCACCATCTGCCGAGCCAGATCCTCCTTCGTGAGCTCAGATGCAGCGGACGTACCGACGACCTTGCCACGCCGCATGACGGTCACCCGATCGCTCAAGGTCAGGACCTCGTCCAGCCGATGAGATATGAAGATGATCGTGTGTCCTTTGTCCCTGAGACGTGCCAATTCGGCAAACAGCTGGGGGATCTCCTGAGGCGTCAGAACCGCTGTCGGCTCGTCCAGAACAAGCACGGAGACATTCCGGTAGAGCAGTTTGAGGATCTCGACCTTTTGGCGTGCAGCTACCGAGATGTCTCCTACCAGTGCGTCAGGGTCCAAGTTGAATTGAAACTCCTCGATCTTCTGGCGCACCGCTTCACGCGCCTTATCAACATCGATTATCCCGAAAGCACGGACGGGCTCGGCGCCCAGGACGATGTTCTGCCACACCGTGTACTCGGGAATGAGCAGAATCTCCTGGTGCACCATACCTATCCCGGCAGCAATCGCTTCACGTGGCGTCCTGAAGTCGACCTTGGCACCCCTGTAGAAAATGTCCCCTGCGTCTCGGCGCTCGAGGCCATAGAACACCTTCATGAGCGTGCTCTTCCCGGCTCCGTTCTCTCCGACCAGCGCGTGGATCTCGCCGGCTTCAAACGATACCGATACGTCAGAGAGCGCGACGGTGTCCGGGGGGAACACCTTGGTGATGTGCCGCAGGTCGATCAGGACGTCACGTGCCACAAACAGCTCGTCCTACTGGTACTTGGTGACGGCGAGCGTACCGTCGACAATCTGCTGACGGACTGCGCCGATGCGATCGATAATGCTCTGCGGGAGGACTTGCACCGTCGCCTCGGTTACCAGATCGACAGTACCAGTCTTCAGACCGTACTTTATGACTTGACCCGGTTTGTAGGTGCCGTCCTTGATCGTCTTGTAGACATCTTCGATGGTCTTGCCGACGTCCTTGATGTCCGACGCAATGACGTAGCCGGGCTCGATGTCGTTCTGATTCGTGTCGACGCCGATTGCGTACAGGCCACGCTCCTTGGCTGCCTGGAGCACGCCCAGACCGGTGGCAGCGGCAACCTGGAAGACAACGTCGCACTTCTTGTCATAAAGGCTGAGAGCAGCCTGCTTGCCTTTGGCAGGATCATCCCAGATACCGGCGAGCACGACACGCTCGACCTTGATGGCCTTGTCGATGTAGTGGACGCCATCCTCATAAGCCTTCACAAAAGCCATCACGACGGGATCATCCGCCGCGGCGACGACACCGACAACCTTGTCGGCATTGACATTCTTGATGCTCATATCCGTGGTTGTAAGACCGGCACAGACGCCTGCGAGGAACGCACTCTCTTCTTCGATGTACTTGATGGAGGTTATCGTGCTCTTGCTGTTCTCCACAATCGTGTCGATGTTGACGAAGATCTTGTCTGGATACTTGTCAGCCATCGCCTTCAGGTTGTCCTCGAACGCATAGGAAATGACGAACACGACGTCACTATACTGTGTGGCTGCTTCGAGGCCAGGCTCGTACTTGCCTGCATCGAAGTTGCACTCGATCGTCCTCGTCTCCACACCATACTGTGCCTTGATGTTGTCAATACCTTTCTGACCAGAATCGTAGAACGCATTGTCGCCAAGAGCTCCATTGATGAGGTAGACGACCTTGTCAGTCTTGGGACCAGTCACTGTCGGCTTACAGCCGGCAAACGACATGCTGATGATCATAAGCGCGAGCAGCATACACAGCATTCTCTTCATGTCGATTTTTCTCCTTTGTCCTTTAAATCTGCCGCTTTGGGGGATGGTCTCCCCTGCACAGCCTTGCCTCAAGAAACGCAGTAACTTCCGCTTCGTCCGGCATCGATTGCTGAGCGCCGGGCCGCGTTACCGTAAGTGCCCCCGCCGCCATCGCACGGTAGAGCGCCGTGTCGAGGTCAAACCCCAGATCGATCGACGCCGCAAATGCTCCCTGGAAAGAATCGCCTGCAGCTGTCGTATCGACCGATTGCACCGAGAAGGCAGGCACCTCGGGGCGCTCGAACGCGCCAACCGCAAACACACCCTTTTCTCCCCGCTTCACGACGACGGTCCGTGCATCCAGACCCAGGAGGACTGCTGCAGCCTCCTTAAGATCGGTAGTCCCCGCAAGTGCACGGGCCTCACCCTCATTGGGCATGAGGTAGTCCACATCGGCGAATACTCCTGGCATCAGCATGACGGACCCCCAGGGCGAAGGGTCGAGGATGACTGTAGCTCCTCTCTGGTGTGCCACATGAGCGGCCTCCCGAACGACCGCAAACGGGATTTCGCACTGCAGCAGTAGAACGACCCCTGGATGCAACAAGTCGTCCAGAGTCTTGAGTTCCGCAGCGCCGACAGCGCCGTTGGCGCCCGGGACGACCACAATGCGATTCTCGCCATTCCTTTCCACCAGGATGCATGCAACCCCTGTCGGCAAAACCGGATCCACGATGACGCCGCCGACGTTCACTCCGTAGGTTGACAACCCATTCATCAGGTCTTGCCCAAAAACGTCTGATCCCACTCGCCCTACCAGGACAGTCTCCGCTCCCAGTCGGGCAGCCTGCACCGCCTGGTTCGCACCTTTCCCACCTGGATTGGCGAGCCATCCGGTCGAGACAATGGTCTCACCCTGGTCTGGCACACGCTCGCAGCGGACAACGAGGTCCATGTTGATGCTACCAAATGATACAACCATGACTACAGGGTAGTTGCCGAAGAA
>DASVKR010000078.1:0-3634 GCA_036385275.1 Candidatus Cryosericum sp.
CATATAAACCAACGTCTCCGGGAATTCGTTCCAGGAAGACGCTCATTCACACCGAGGTCACCCGGGACACTCCTGAGAAGTCCCTGACCTTTGGCTTGCGCAAGCAGGCCGGGCGAAACAACACGGGCAAGATCATGGTTCGTCACCAGGGTGGGGGTACCCGTCAGCTCTATCGTATTGTTGACTTTGCGCGGGACATGGACGATGTTCCGGGCAAGGTAGCCGAGATCGAATACGACCCCAACCGTTCCGCCTTGATTGCCCTTGTGCAGTACGCCAACGGCAAGAAGACGTACATTCTCCTGCCAGAGGGACTGAAAGTCGGCGAGACCATCATGTCCGGCGACAACGTTGAGATCCGCCCAGGCAATAACACCAAGCTTGCCAAAATGCCGTTGGGAACGACCATCCACAACATTGAACTGTTCCCCGGCAAGGCGGCTCATGTTGCGCGAGCCGCTGGCGCCTCAGCTCAGCTTCTGGCCAAGGAAGCCGGTTGGGCACAGATCCGCATGCCATCCGGCGAGATCCGGAAGTTTTCCCTGGACTGCAGAGCCACCATTGGACAGGTTGGCAATCTTGATCACAACAAGGAAGTCCTCGGCAAGGCTGGCAATTCCCGTCACCGGGGCATTCGCCCGACGGTGCGCGGTGTTGCCATGAACCCCGTCGACCACCCGCATGGTGGTGGTGAAGGCAAGTCTCCTGTCGGACATCCTGGACCTCTTACTCCTTGGGGCAAGCCGACTCTCGGCTACAAAACCCGCAAGAAGAAGAACCAGTCCGACAAGTATATTTTGAAGCGTATAAACTAGGAGAACGCCGATGAGCGATACGAAGACCAACAAGGGCTTTGTCGAGGAACGTCTGCTCGGCAGGATCCTGGACATGAACCGAAAAGGTGAGAAGAAGCTCGTCAAGACATGGAGCCGTCGTTCTTACGTGGTCGAGGAGATGGTGGGACATACGATTGCCATCCATAATGGCAAGACGCATGTTCCCGTCTACATCTCGAAGGCCATGGTTGGGCACAGGCTCGGTGAGTTCGCCCTCACCCGCAACTTCCATGGTCACACTGTTCCAACAGCGCGCACGAGCGCATTGAGGTAGGTGCAAGATGGAAGCATTTGCGAAACTTGAGCACATTCGGCTTTCTCCTTTCAAGACACGCCTGGTGGCTGACCTTATCAGGGGAAAGAATATCGACCAGGCGGTTGCCATTCTCGACTCGCTGCCCAATCGGCCTGCCGTTACCATCAAGAAAGTCATGTTGTCTGCCGCTGCCAATGCCGAGAACAATTTCAAGATGAACCGTGACACGCTGTATGTGTCCAAGATTCTCATCGACGGGCAGGGTGGAGTCAAGAGAGTCTCCCCGAGAGGCATGGGTCGTGCGGACATCATCCGCAAGCCCCTCTCCCGGATCTATATCTGCGTAGCTGAGAAAGAGGAGGCTTAGGTGGGCCAGAAAGTACATCCGTATGGATTCAGGCTTGGCATTACCCAGGACTGGGAATCCAAGTGGTTTGCTTCGAAGAAGAACTATAGCGAACTCGTTCTGGAGGATTATCACATTCGCAAGGAGATCGGCAAGATTGAGCGCGACTTCGCCATCTCCGAGATCGAGATTCTGAGGAAGGGCTTCAATGTCACTGTGCGCTTGCACAGCGCGCGTCCTGGTGCTCTTATCGGCCGGAACAAGGCTGAACTTGAGAAGATCGATGCGAACCTCAAGAAGTTACTCACAAACAAGCAGGAAGTCCTGCACGTTGATGTCAAGGAGATCAAGCATCCTGATCTCGACGCCAAGATTCTGGCACAGAGCATTGTCGCAGATATCGAGAAGCGTGTCTCTTATAAGCGCGCGATGAAGCAGGTTATTAAGCGTGCAATGAGAGCTCGCGCAGGCGGTATCAAGGTTCAGTGCAGTGGCCGTCTCGGCGGAGCCGAGATCGCCCGCACCGAGTGGTATCGTGAAGGGCGCGTGCCGCTTCAGACCTTGAAAGCTGACGTAACCTACTCCTATGAGCCGGCTCTCATCAAGTTCGGCCGTATCGGAGTCAAGGTGTGGCTCTACAAGGGAGATGCACCCAAGAGGGTCTTCTTCAGTGAGGACGTAGACTGAGCAAGGAGAGGTCATCATGCTATTACCTGTGAGAACCAAGTTCAGAAAGATGCACCGTGGAAGGATGCGCGGCATGGCCACTCGTGGCGCCGAATTGTCGTTCGGCGAATTCGGGCTGCAGGCCATGGAGTGCTCCCTGGTGACGGACCGTCAGATCGAGGCAGCTCGTCTGTCTCTGGTGTCGGCCGTTCACAAGAAAGGAAAGATGTGGATTCGTATCTTCCCCGATAAACCTATTACGAAGAAACCGGCGGAAACCCGTATGGGTTCAGGAAAGGGAGACGTTGATCATTGGGCTGCCGTCGTCAAGCCTGGGAGAATCCTCTTTGAAATGTCCGGTATCACCGAAGAAGAGGCTCGCCGAGTCACCAGACTGGCTTCTTTCAAGTTGCCCGTCAGGACACGCTTCTTATCAAGGGGGAGCTAATGAGGATCAACAAAGTGAGAGACATGTCGGACGCTGAACTCAAAGTGAACATGGAGAACCTTCATCGAGAGCTGTTCAACTTGAGGTTTCAGCTTGCGACGCGCCAACTCAAGAATACGGCTCGCGTCAAGGAAGTCCGTCATGATATTGCCAAGATCCTGACGGTCGAGCACGAGCGCACGATGGGTCTCGCGTTGAAGAAGCAGGAGGTCAAGTAATGGGTGCAGAGATTGTCGAGAAGGGAATAGTGCTCAAGGCACAGGAAGGGCGCGTCGTCGTTGGGGTCAAACGCATGGTTCGAGGCAGTTTCGGCCGCATCACCGTGCGTACAACCAAGTTGTATGCCGATGACAGCAGGCGCATTTCCTCTGTTGGCGACACGGTTGTGGTCAGGTTTGCCCGCCCGATTTCCAGCTCCAAGCGTTGGAGGCTTGTCGAGGTTGTGACCAAGGCGGGAACGGCTGTTGGGGGGGCGCAGAATGCTTAGACCCTACAGTCACATGATCGTTGCCGACAACTCCGGCGCGAAAGAAGTCAGAATCATCACGGTCCTCACAAACAACAAGCATCAGGTGGGGCATGTTGGCGACAAGTGCGTGGTTACTGTAAAGAAGGCCGCTCCAAACGCAGCAGTCATCAAAGGCGCGGTCGTCAAGTGTGTTATCGTGAGGACGAAGAGGGAAGTTCGTCGGCCCGATGGCAGTCTGGTACGTTTCGACCAGAACGCTGCCGTTCTTATCGACGACGATGGCAACCCTAAAGGGACGCGTATTTTTGGACCGGTCTGCCGGGAGTTGCGTGACAAGGGCTATCTCAAGATTGCCTCACTCGCACCGGAAGTTGTGTAGGAGTTGACCATGAAGGGTACTATAAAGTTCTTGAATATCAGGAAAGGCGATACGGTCGTCGTTCTTTCAGGTAAAGACAAGGGCAACAAGGGTAAGGTCATCAAGACGATCCCGACTGCCGGCAAGGTCCTGGTTGAAGGCATTGGCATGGTTTCCAAGAGTCTTCGCCCCACGCAGGCGATGCCACAGGGAAAGATTGCCAAGCGTGAAGCCCCGATTCTGGCCAGCAAAGTC
>DASVKR010000079.1:0-16391 GCA_036385275.1 Candidatus Cryosericum sp.
CTGGCCATCAATCCCAAGATCCCTGCCACGCTGTATGCGGGCACAGGTTCTGGCAGCGTCTACCGCTCTGTTGATGCTGGTGTGACGTGGACGCTGGTGAACACAATCCCGGATCCGCATCCCAATGACGTCAAGGATGTCGATGCCCTGGTTGTCGACCCTCTCACGCCCAGCACCGTGTACGCCGCCACTTATGCTCATGGCGTCTCCCGCTCCACGGATGGCGGCGACACATGGACAGCAGCGGATGCCGGTTTGCGAACTGCCGGCCCTGCCATGTCGCTGGCCATCGATCCCCTCACGCCAACTACTCTCTATGCCGGCATTGAGGATGGCAGCCTTTTCCGCTCCACAGACAGAGGTGACCACTGGACACCCGTTGTCACTGGAGTCTTCACCCGGTATATCCTGCCGCTTGCCTTTGACACCAACATTCCTGCTACCCTGTATGCCGGTACTTGGGGGGGTGGCCTCTTCCGGTACGGTGTTACGCCCTCACATGCACTCACGACCACCATATCACCCTCGGCCGGGGGATCGGTCGTCCGGGTTCCCAATGCCACTTCGTACGCCACTGATACTGTGGTGACACTGACTGCAAGTCCTGCCACCGGCTATGCCTTCACTGGCTGGTCTGGATCTCTCACGGGGATGAAGAACCCTGTGACAGTCAAGATGAATGCAGACAAGAAGATCACCGCATCGTTTGCCAAGAAGACCAAGAGAGTTCTCCAACTGAGGGTTGGCAATGTGACGATGTATGTGGACGGGCAATCCGCCACTTTGGATGCAACCCCCATTATTCTCAATTCACGCACCCTGCTCCCCATCAGGGCAGTCGTCGAAGCCACTGGAGGGACCATCTCCTGGAATGCATCCACACAGAAGGCCACGATCGTGCGGAAGGGCAAGACATTGGAATTGTGGATCGGCAAGAACGTGGCGAAGCTGAATGGCAAGTCGGTCAACATCGACACCGATTCCAAGGTCGTACCAGTCATCAGGGCTGGAAGAACGCTCCTGCCCCTTCGATTTGTCGCGGAAATCCTGGCATTCAATGTCCAATGGGACGCGATCTTGCACGTGATAACGATCACGTTCACGCCGTAGCAGAAAGTGATACGCAACCCCCGGTCAGGCCCACTGCCTGGGGGTTCGTTTCTTCCCAGAACCACAACAATACCCCTCGTGAGCGACACTCAGATTTCGAGGCGGGAGACCATACCAGAAGATATGAAGTGACCGCTGGGAAGGAGGGCATTGATTGCCAGCGGTCTCTTGCATGATAGGGAAGCTTCCCTGGTTTGCAATTCCCCCGCGTCGACTCATCAATAATGGACGTGAAATGTCTCCGTCAACTCATGAGAACAAAGAGGTGAAGGGTAACAGAAGAGTGCCGGTCCTTCAGATGAGAACAGAGCGGCGGGAATGGAGCTCACAAGAGAAGGGAACTCCGTCATCCGGAAGTTTGTTGGATATGTCCGGCATGACACCTATGCTGAGATTGATCTGGTGAAACGGCCGTACAAGGCACTGCATCTCCTGGTGAACTGGTTCCTTCCCAGCCAGAAGCTCCTCCACATGGAGAGGGGTGGAAGCCACATTACTAAGGTGTATGACCAAGCACAAACACCCTGTGCACGCATGCTGACGCGGGAGAATGTCTCAGAAGAGACAAAGAACAAGCTACGATCAATAGCGACAGAACTAGACCTGGCAAGCTTGTATCATGAAATCCTCCTCTGCCAGGAACAGCTGGATGAAATTGCCAAGAGAAGACAACCCCCGTCGATCAAGAAACGTGGGAACTATGCGTACATCCTAGATGGGTCTACGGCGTGATGGTCCACCGACGTTCTCTGGCAACTTGACGCGCAACAACTAGGCGTGACATGAGCCGGATGCTGTCCCGACACGACCATGCCCCACGTTACTACGGAATGTGCAGGGGCACGTCGTGCAGCAATACACAGGAACAGACAGCGAAGACCCTCTACTGAAAGAGGGAGACGTTCGAGCCGCAATTGAAGCCCGGCTGAGGTTGAAGGTACGGCACTCACGCGAGGTAAGAGCAGGGCGAGCGGACGTAACTGATATAGTTCGGCAGCTTGCTGGTTCATTCCCAACGAGTTGCGCCTACGTACCTTATGAGGATCGACACCACGCAGGTGCAAAGGTGAGCAAGAATCCGTCGCAACGATCGTAACCGGCCAAGCAGTATTCGCGGCCTGAGACAATCTCAGGGGGTATGCGTCTGGCCTCTCTATGCTGAAACTGTCCGCACGGAAAGTCGAGGCGTCAAGAGTGCCCATAGAGCTTTGAAGGAACGAATACGCTGGCCGCACGCTGTCTCAGAAACACGGCTCGACAACTCATCGCTGCAAGCAGAACGGGCACTCATCAGAATCTCAAAATGCACTTTTGCGTTCACAACAGGGTGGGGACAACTGCAAGACATTTTCGGTCTTCTAAGCCTTCATCCGTGATTGAGGCTGTTGGAGGACGTATCTGTCTCACCTACTTATCTACTATTAGGTCTCTAGCTACCTTACCCTCCAACGGCTTCACGCGCGTTGTTCTCCCACCCTCGACCAGAGTATGGCACGCCGGCGCGGCCTTGCCATCGATCTCCATGAGACATGAGTTGCAGGATTGCAGTCCACAGCAATAGCGCCTGAAACTCAAGCTGCTGTCAAGGTTCATGAGAACGTATTCCAGCGCTTCCAGAACTGTCGTCTTGTTTTCTTCCTCAACCGGGACCTTGAAGATGTCAAAATGGGGCTTTATTCCCAACGAAGCATCCTGTCTAAGCACTTCCAAAGTGGCATAGGTCATCGCACTACCTCCTCGCGGGAGAGACTGGAACCAGACGTACATCCCAACCATCGCCTCTGCTTACCACGACAGTGTGGTTGACTTCAGTGCTGAGCTCAGGGTAGTCGGTCCGGTAGTGTGCTCCTCTTGACTCCTTACGAGCTAAGGCCGCCGTCAAGACCGCGCCCGCTGTAGTGACCATGGCTCTCGCATCAATGCAGCCGACCAGATCAAGGTTATAGATCAGCCCCTGACCGCAAGCGAGCTTCGGCAGCATGGCTTTGACTTCATCAATACGCTGCAACCCCGCAGTAAGGTCCGTCTCATTCCTGAACATGTGAGCATCCTTGTACATGATATCGCGCACCTCTTTGCGGATTTCCCGATGGTCCACGCTCCCCGTCTTTGAGCCCTCAACTAAAGTGTTGAGATAGTCAACCTCGCTGTTTACCTGATCTTGGTCAGCCTCAGGAACAGAGAGCATCGCAAGAGCTTCCTTGGAGGCCGCCTCACCGGCTCTGGCACCAAACACGATCATCTCTGGGAACGCGTTCCCGCTGACTCGTCGCCCGCCGTGCACGTTCCCGGAGACCTCGCCTGCGGCAAACAGGCCCGGCAGCGAAGTCTGTGTGTCCTTGTTGATTCTCACGCCACCCATACAGTACAGGGATCCAATTCCGACCTCAACGGGCTTCTGCCACGGCATAGCTTCCATATCGTCAAGAATCTTCCCTCGGAGCTCAGTGACCGGGTCCACCTTGCGGGAAGTATCCCTGACCTGCCCTCTCAGATCCATGATGACGGGCCCGCGGCCCTCCGTAATCTCTCGCCAAACATCCCGGGCAACGATATCGGAGTAAGGTCCCTCCCCAGGGGTCACGAATTCCTCGCCTTTTGCGTTGACCATCTTGGCCCACGGCAAGCAGCGCATGCCCCGATTCGGTCCTCGGGCAGGTGTAATCGCGAATTGAATCTCCTCCATGTCCACCAGTTCGGCGCCAGCCCACGCGGCCATGGCGTATCCCGTCCCCGTGCTTCCAGTGGGGACACCCATCGGCTCCTGTGAGGTTAGAGGGTATAGCTCTCCGAGGCTTCCGGCCGCCAAGACGACCGTCTTGGCGGTACAGACACGTATCGTCCCATCCGACAGGCCGAGCGTCACGGCACCGACCACCCGACCCTTGCTAACCAAAAGTCTCGTTGCCAGATGGTTTTCGAGGATGGTAACATTAGACATACCCCTCAACTTGCCGTTCAGCGTACGCAATATCTCCCGCCCAGGGCAGAATAGTGATCTTGGGAATCTCATCTGGGGTTCGGCAGGCTTGGGCGGAATGTTGAAGTTGACCTTGGCGCCAAACTCAGCCAGTTCCTTGGCTCTCATAGGCGCCTCTGACGTCATGGTGTACACCAAGTCGGGATCATTCAGGTAGCAGCCCATACTTATGAGGTCTTCAGCGTGGATTTCGGGCGAGTCGCCGGGCCACATGGCTGCATGGTACCCTCCGTTACCAGATGGAGTGAGTCCCCCTTGCCCCAGGGGAGAACGGCTCACGAGGGTGACGGTGGCCCCGGCCATGGCGGCCGCAAGGGCCGCTCTGGCACCGGCACCACCTGCGCCGATAACAAGTACATCGCTCTTGTTGGTGTCAGTATGAAATCTATCGCTCACTGCAGCCACCTCCCACCCTTTGCTCCGCAGAGCAGCATGCCCGACGTCATCATCGTCCCAACGCCCTTACCGAATTCAGAACATAGAGAGACAAGGAGCACAGTATCTTCTTCCACCTTGTCGGTCTCCTTGGACGGGTACTCGTCCATATCGAACCCAATGCCTTCAGCCACGGGTACGTCTGAGACCAGCGTCACGCCAATTTTCTTCGCTACGCTCTCCGCAGCAACCCTTACCTGTGCCAGGGTCATCCCGGCCTTGATTTTCGATGGTAGCGTTGTTTTCAGACTCTCCAGAGCACTCAAGGCCTCTGCCTCCTTGTCAGTCATGGGGCCCAGTTTGAAGACCTCGGCAACAACTCCCCAGTGCCTAGCGTACTGGGCTCCGACGAATGCCATCACAATGTCGCCGACGTGGAGGTTAGAGCCGTCGGGGTAGCCGACCCTCTGCCCAACCCGTGAGCTGGGACTGGTTGCTGTGCTGATGAGGATGTTAGTGTCCTCACATCCCTCGCGTCGAAGCACGAAGTCCACGTACGCCGCGAGCTGAGTGGAGTCCCGGGCGACATCAGCACCCGTCTGAGCCTTCTCTCTCAGTGTATCAAAGCCCATTCTTGCTCGTTTGAGAGCGGCACCGATGCATTTGAGACTCGTAGAGTCCTTAGATGAGATACTCTTCTCAAACTCGGCAGTAACGTCCACCACAGATCGCCCTTCTAGGTTCTTCTTTACAGCGCTCGATCGCCTGACGGGCATGGCACTCGTACCGACGAGGCCGATCGCACCTCCCTCCCCTGCGAGCTCTTTCGCTTTGGCGCAACCGTCCGCGATGAACTTGCTGGCAGGATTGACCTTCTCGACTGGGCACGTTGTGAAGAGGTCGACTTTGGGAAGGTTTCGCAGCGGCTCGGTAGTGAAGAGAAACGGCCCTTCGTTCAGCCCAAGGACTGTCACACTCTCTCTGCCAAGGCCGTAGCACGGGTAGTTGGTGAGGTAACATCCTGGCGCGTTGTGGATGGCGTCCGAGAATATGACCAGCGCCTGGACATTGTTGGACTTCATCATGGTCCTTACGATCGAGTTGCGGACCGCGATTGTCTCATCTGGGATCAGGTGAGGGTGGCGCACCATAAGCCCATGACGGAGTACTGGGAGTTTCGTATAGCTCATTGATTTCCACCTCCACATGTGTAGATCATCGGTTTCGTCTTGAGAAGCCGTTCGAAACCGGTCTCGGTGACGATGATGTGGTCACCCAAAGCCAGGTAGCCGGTCTCGGGGATAAATTGGTTCGGGTGGATCACGATACTCATGTTCTTCTGGAAAGTGAGAGGGCATTCGTCGTCCACTTCAACGCGACCGAGGCCGAAGCCGTGACCTCTCGACCGCATGTAAGGCGGATGGCAGTACTCAGCGTATCCGGCTTTGCTAATGATGTCGTTCTGGATCTTCGCCACGTCAGCAATCCTGGCCCCTGGCTTTATGATCTTCAGGGATTCTTCCAAGGCCCTTACCAGGATGTCATACTTCTCGTAAAACAACGGAGGTAGTTCGCCGTACACGGCTGTCCTGCAAAGCTGGGCGGAATACGTAACCGACCTATACGCCGGAGTCATCTCGAACAGGAAGATGTCGCCTTTCTCCAGCTTCTTCCCATACGGGAGGAGCATACCGGTGCTGTCCCGCCCTATAGACGACATCTGGAAGTTGTCGGTCGCGCCCATCTTCTTCATCGTGTAATCAATCTCGGCCATGATGTAATAGTCAAGCATACCTTCCTTGGCGGTCTCCACCACTTTCAGAAAAGCCGCATCCGCCATTTCGGCAGCCTTTCGGATCAGACCCAGTTCAAAGTCGGTCTTCACCAAAGCAACCTCTTCTAGGAGGTCCGTGCCTTGGACAAAGTTGTCGCCGAACTCAGTCTTGAATTCAGCCAGATCCTTCTCGTTGAGCATCTCCATCCCGGCTACGGCAGTCTTGCCTTTCGTCCCCGCCTTCATGACCGAGATGATCTCCTTGTTGGATCCACGCGTCAGCGGCCGAACATCTGAGAGCCCTGATTCCAATACTGCATGTTGGATATCCCACGCTGCCCCGATCAGAAGCGTAGGTTCGCCGGCTAGGGGCAGAAAGAAGTAGCTCCTGTCCCCCAGCAAGGTATAGTTGGCTACGTAGTGGATGTATGTCTGGTTGATTTGGTTGGAAAAGACCAATAGACCATCGAAGCCGCCGGCAGCAGCCCGTTCTCGGAGTCGTTTCCAGCGCAGCTCCAGTTCTCCTTCAGGTACTGACATGTGATTACCCATCTTTCAACACCTTCGTCGGCGGTTCAGATTGATCGAGCGTTTTGTACTCCTTCCGTCTGCTGCGGATCCACCCGACCATCCCGCCAGCCTTGTAGATATCCTTCAGAATCCAGGGAATTTCTTCACACTTGAGCACCTCGCCGGTTTTCACTACTCGAACGAGCCCAGCATCGATGTCGACCTCTATCTCGTCGCCTTTCTCGAACTTCGACCGAACTCCGGGGCAAACCAACACCGGGAGCGCCATGTTCCACGTGTTTCGGAAGAAGACACGACCTGCACTTTCACAGATGATGGCCTTGATGCCCTTCTCTCGAATCACCTCGCCCGCAGGCCTGCCAGACGAAGCTCCAAAGTTGCGACCCCCAACGATAAAGTCGCCTGGCTTGGCAAGCTTTGGGAACTCAGGATCGTAGAACTCGAGCACGTGCGCCAGCGCAAGATCCATCTGGCCCTCCATTCCCGACGCCATGATGCTCTCCGAGTTGATGTTGTCGCCAAACGTCCACACTTTGCCTCTCAAATAACCCATTCTAGTCACCTCTCAAGTGTATTTGATCCGGGGTCAAGAAAGGAAGGCCCTGGGATCTGTAATCTTGCCCTCGACAGCCGAAGCAGCTACCGTGTAAGGTGAAGCGAGGTAGATCGACGTAGCCGTACCCGCGCGGCCCGGCAGGTTGCGCGGATGAGTGCCAATCTCGGTGTCCCCGTCAGCCAGATTACCTACACAAAGCTGCTGGCACGGTCCGCAATATGCCGGAGTGACCACGGCACCCGCCTGATTGAACACATCCACAAGTCCTTCCTTGATGGCCTGCCCATACATCTCTCGAGTCCCAGGAACTATGAGGAGCCTCACGTCCGGATTGACCTTCCGGCCCTTCAACACTTCAGCAGCCATCCTCATGTCTTCGATGCCTCCTCCCGTGCACCCGCCGACATACGCCTGCTGGATTGGCTTGCCCACGACCTCTGCAAGGAGCCTTGTGAAGCTAGGCTGCGGCGGTACAGCCACCTGGGGCTCCAGGTCGGAAACATCGATCTCGATGACCTTGGAGTACTCGGGATCGGGATCGTTATAGACGGGCTCGAAAGGCTGTTTGGCGCGGCCTTTCATGAATTCCAGCGTTGTCTCGTCGGGTTCGACCAGCCCGTAGGTGCCGCCAGCTTCAATAGTGAGGAGACTGAATATCATGCGCTGCCAAACAGAAAGGCTGTGGATGTAGGAACCACCATATTCGACCGCAGACCACAACGCCCCATCGGCACCCAACTTCCCAAGGACGTACTGGGCAACATCTCTGGCGCTGACTCCTCGCTTGGTCGTCCCTTCAATCTTCACGAAGATCGTTGGAGGAGTTTTGAACCAGGCCTTTCCTGAAAGCATTACTTCGGTTATCTCGAAATTCATGGGCGAAGACAGGCATCCGATGCAGCCATAGGCCGTAGTGTGCGAATCCGACCCAACCGCAATTGCGCCGGGCCACACGTGCCCCTGCTCAACCATGAGGTAGTGACCGATTCCAGTGCCTGGTCCATATATATACTTGACGCCATAGCGCTTACCTTGTTCGACAATATACTTTACCGTGTTCGCATCCCTCTGGTTCGCAGGTAGGAAATGGTGGTGATCCGGGCAAATAACGACCTTCTCACCGTCGAAGACACCCTTCACCCCACCGATCTGCTCAAAGTGTTTGAACTTGTAGTCCGGAGAATGCATGAATACAGCATCCACGTCAACGATGACAATCTCACCTGGAACGACTTCCTTCTTTTTGGCGCCACGTGCCAGAATCTTGAGAGCCATAGTACGACCCATAATCTCACCCCTTTTGTTTGTTTGGTTGGCTTATGAAGAAGTCTGTTTCTCGTGCTCCATCTCAGCCTTTAGGAGCGCTAGAATCCCGCCGGCCTCGACGACTGAGCGCATCACTTCTGGGATAGGCTTACCGAAAACCTTGGCTCCCGTCGTGATGTTTGTGACTTCGACGGCCTCTTCGGTTACTTTTACCTGCACTTCGTCGCCCTCATTGACGATCTTGCTGACGCCCGGAGCCGAGAATACTGGTATACCCATCGCGATACCGTTGCGGAAGTAAAGCCGCGCCACCGAGTCAGCGACGATTGCTGAAATCCCCAAGACCTTCATAATTGAGTTAGCAGGCTCTCTGTGTGAACCACACCCGAAGTTTCGGCCAGCTACGATGATGTCTCCCGGGGCAACATCTTTGTAGAAGTCCTTTCTAACTGCTTCCATGGTGTGGAGCTTGAGAACCTCGAGACCCTCTCTCATCCAACGTCCAGGCGAAATGACGTCCGTGTTGATGGAGTCGCCGAACGTGTGTGCCTTGCCCTGATAAATCCTTGTTCCTATCTTTGTTTCCATAACCTTCACCTCGCAGAGTCTCCCCACAGTCAAAGGTAGCCGTAGGGAGGTTTACTTGTCTTTACAGGAAGCATCGGGGATCAGTGATGTGCCCAGTAACTGCGGAAGCTGCCACAGTGGCTGGCGAAGCAAGGTAGATAAACGCTTCAGGGCTACCCATGCGACCCTTAAAGTTCCTTGAAGTAGACGTGATACACACCTCCCCGGGAGCTAGTGTACCCATCACGCCTGTGCATGGTCCACAGTGGGGGTGAACGACGAGGCATTCAGCCTCGATCAGAGTCTGAAGATATCCGGCATTCATTGCTGCCATATATATCTCCCAGGAAGCTGGCCCGATGATGCAACGGACATCGTGGTGGACCTTCCTGCCCTTGAGTATCTTTGCAGCCATCGCAATGTCCTCAAGCCTACCATTGGCGCACCCGCCGACGATCGCCTCATTGATCAGTACGTTTTCGTACTGATCTGCAGGCTTCACGACCTCAAATCCATGTGGTTGGGCCACGAGCGGAACGATCTTCCCTCCGTCAATCTCTATGACGCTCTCGTACTCCGCATCAGCATCGGGGGCCACGGGGGTGAACGGTCTGCGGGCTCTCGGAGTCACAAAATCGAGGACCTTCTGATCACACTCAAACAGGCTGAACTTTGCTCCGAGCTCGACCGACTGGTTCGCAATACAAATGCGACCGTCCAGACTCATTGCACTTATGGCGTCACCAGACCATTCCATGGATTTGTACGAACCCACCTCAACACCATAGTCACCGGAGACCTTGAGAAACACGTCTTTGCCCATGACCCCAACCCCGAGTCGTCCACTCACGTTCATCTTCACCGCCGGCGGCACCATGAACCATAGACTCCCTTTGGCGAGAACCCAGGCGAGCTCCTGCTCACCTACGCCGGTCCCTCCACAGTTGACGCCGCCGTAGATGGTGGTATGGGAGTCTGCCACGAGAACCAATTCGCCGGGGGCTACAAATCCCTTATCGAGCATGACCTGGTGACAGATGCCGGCCTTAACGTCGAAGAAATGGGGAAGCCCCAGCCTCTTCACGATTTCGCGTTCCTTGACGTGCTTGATTGCACTATTGACGTTCTTGTCCATGGCGGGGCAGGAGTGATCAATCAGCACCACTATCCGATCCTTGTCCCAGATCCTGGTGAGACCGCCCTCAAGTCCTGCGTGTTCCATGTCCTCATTTAACTCAACAATGCTGTCATAGATACAGACCTGGTCTACCTCAGCGGTAACATAGTCGCCTGCACTCACTACTTTGCGCCCGGAGTGTCTAGCCAAGATTTTCTCCGCCATCGTCATACCCATCGTCGATACCTCCAGTCAGTTACGCGAGGTCTACTAATAGAGCAGGGGAACAACGGAAAGAACAACCATGGGAACGCACTTAACTATACCGCGAGAACAAGTATTACGCAGTACGGCACACGTCCCAAGATGGCTTCCTCCGTCTTCTACGCGCACACTCCTCAGTGCCTCAGTCGTTGTGGAACACATCCGCCATACTCCCATCGACATTCACATGTAAGTACCTTCCTTCTGTTTAGCAACTTCCGTAGCATCTGATTTTGCCTAGTACTCGGCATAAATCGGCCAAGTACGGGATCACATCCCCTCCGTGCCGGCGGCGCGCCACTGCGGGATGCTGCCACCTGGGATCTCCCGCTCTGCAGTTTTCCGGTACCGTCTCAGTCATCGTGGCGATCGAGTAGCTGTCGTTCAGCACGTTCTCCATGCGGCAGCCCTCGACCACGTATCCACCTTTGACATCCTGAATTAGGTTCTATCCAGCCCATACAGGCCCCTGTACCACAATTCTGTGGCAAATCAACGGTGGCAAAGAATCTGCATGGGCAACCCTCTTCTTCAGGCGGGGCAGTTCAAGTTACAATGCACTGCCTACAAACAAGTCTGTTTTGCCTTTCAGCCAATTCATAGTTGAACCTAGCGGTGTAAAGTTAGCCGACGGTGTCTAGTGAAAACTGTCTACGAACTGTGGAGCTCAAAGACCGATCGCCGTCAGATACAAAACGACAAGAGGGGTCATGAGTAACCAAAGCGCAGCCGTAACAAGCCCCGGTTTCAGTAAATCTTGGGTATCAAACTGTTTGAAACCAAAGGCAATGACCGTCTGTGTCTTCTGATAAACCATTATTGCCGCATTAGAAGCCATAATGAACACGACCACCGCTGTGATGACACTGAAGTTCTGCGCTTTAGCTGAAGCCATAATAACTGGCACGAAGGTAGCTAGTACTGCCAGCGGAGCAGGGATAAGAATGTGAACCACCATGGAAAGCAAGGCAAGTTTCAGGCAAAAGACGAGCAAAGAGCTCGAAACCATTACTGGACTAGTTATCTTCACCAAGAAGCCGGTCAACTTGGTCGCTTGCAGAACAGCGCCCAGAGTCAAACAAAAGCCAGTAAAGAAGACGGCCGGCCAAGGAATCTTCTTGCTGAAGTCATCGATGGTCACTGTGCCAATGAAAGGGAACATGAGCAAGACTCCGCCGAGCACGCCTACGGTAATGAGATTCAGTTTGATGAAGCTACCGATGATCCACAAGAAGATTGTGATCGAAACGACGATTGCAGCCTTCTTCTCTTCCACACTCATCGGCCCTAGACCGTGCAGTGTTTCTTGGAACTCTTTGTACTTCTCGACGCTAATCTTCTTGACTTCTGGTGGGAATAGCCGTGGTATGACTACTGCCACCAATATGGAAACGATCAAAGATGCCGGCAGGAACATTGTCAACCATTGTACGTAGTTTAGGGTATATCCACCCTTTGCCAGAATACCGACTACCAAGATGGCGCCCACTCCAGTGATATAGCAATTTGCCGAATTGAGCGTGCTGAGGCCCAACATAGTGAAGAGCCCCCGTCCAACGTTACTTTTCGTATCTTCTGTTTGACCGAATACGGGTAGGATCATCAATCCAATCGTCCCCAGCACGACAACACAAGCGTTCGCGAGTGGTATGATAGCAGCGAGAAGCACTCCGATTAGCACAAAGGTAACCATTATGCCAGTATACGTAGGCTTACTCCTAGCTATTACCGCATAGGCTATCCTCTTACCAAGACCAGTCTTTGTCACCGCGACGGCTATGGTGAAAGCGAAGATCATGAATATGAAAATGTTGTTGGAAAAACCGGAAAAAATGGTCGGCATGTCCGCAACTTGGAATAGAAGCATCAAGAGCATTCCGACGAAACCAGTGACGAGGAAACTGCAGATTTCGGCAATCCACCATGTAAGCAAGAAGAACAAGATTCCCAACATGGTTTTCCCAGCTTGGGTAAGACCAAAGCTGGCCGGGGCGTACGCGGCAATCAGAGCGAAACCGATAGCGCCGCACACTGCCAAGACATAACGCCAAGTAGCGATCTTCTTGTCCATCTTCTTTTCCATCTTCTTTTCCGAGCCTGCATTTTGCACGGTTGGAGCATTCACACTCATGAAATCCCCCTATGTATAGTCTCGTATCCGAAGTTCAATCGCGGAACGGCTGCAGCAGCAGAGATGGAAAGCGTACTCGACACAAGTATACGAACGCCTATTGCCTTAGTAGCTACTGTCGCTGGTCGTGGTCAGATAGGTGTCAAGCACACTATCATTGCTGGTCGCTGCACGTCCGTCATGGGCGCACCAACTAGAGGAAATAGCTCTGTAATCCATAGCACAAAAGCAGCTAAGCATAGAACTAAGGAGGCTCTCCCCGCAACTTTGAGTCCCCCCTTGGAAACCGAGACAAGTGTCATGGTAAGGACAGAAATGAGAATATTGAGAATTGTCACGAGCGCTTTTGGTTCGTTGTCTCGCCTTATGGCCACGTTTCACCTCCCCATCAGTATGGTTGATATAGCTGATAAGAAATGCTACGACGGCCATATGTATTTGTCAAATTAATTATCTTAATGTGTTCGATAAGGACACCTTATACATCAAATAGGGAATAGCCAGGAATACCGAGAATTCCTCAAAGACCGTGAGACTACGGTATCTGCGAATTGCCCATCATCCTCGAAAGACACTTACAATGTCTCGTGGCAACACGACTTCTCTCAAGATGTAACCTATGCAGCCGGTGCCTAAGGCTCGCGCTGCCGCTTGGCCTGGCGTCTGCGATGGAGAACAATAGGCGAATCACCACGGATCAGCTGTTCGTCGCCCTGCGTTTTTCTGATGAAGTGAAGCCGTATCTGAACCATCCAAGGGTCCTGATAAGCAGAGTATAATGTAGGAGGTTTCCGCTGAGAAATCTGTACAGCGTTATATATAGAGGATAGAGGAGGCTGGGTGCTTATGGATAGGCTTAAGATATTTTACACCGTTGCACAGTACAGAAGTTTCACAAAGGCAGCGGAAGTCCTTGGTTTAACACAACCTGCAATCAGTTTTCAAATAAAGGCACTTGAAAATGAGTACTGTACAGAGCTATTTGAAAGGATAGGTAGAGACATCTTCATCACAGACTCCGGCAAAACACTGGTGATCTATGCCGAGAAGATACTATCAGCATTGGAAGAGGCTGATATAGCCCTTAAGGAATCCAATAACCCTCTAAAGGGAAGGGTAAATTTCGGGGCAAGTATAGTTGCCGGTATCTATATCCTTCCCCGAATACTTGGAAATTTCAAGAGGAGGTATCCAAACGTTGCATTGTCCATGAAAATGAAGTATGCAAGTGCAAGAGACATTATAGTAGGGGACATTGCACGCAATGAGATAGATTTCGGCATCATGGTGGAGGACAATCAAGCGCAAAATGAAAAGGACCTCCTATCAATTCCTCTGCTCAAAGATGAGTTGGTCTTCGTAATGTCTCCAAGACATAAATTCGCTAACAGAAAGATACTTCCAGTTAATGAGATATTAAGTGAAAATCTGATATTAGGGGCAAGGAATTCTGCAACACGGAATTATGTAGACAGCGAGTTTAGCAAACTCGGATTCCATATCACACCGTACCTTGAAGTCGAAAATCTTGAGGTAATCAAAAAGATGGTTGAAGAGAATTTTGGCTCAGGTATCCTGTCATGGGCTTCTGTAAGAAACAACGTAATGAATAAAGAGCTTTGCGCCAGAAGACTGGAAGGGGTGAAACTCATAAGGAACATCTCGCTTGTTAAGAGGCAGCAAAAGACTTTCTTTCCTGCCACCAATCTTTTCATTGATTTCCTGAAAGATGCAATAGAATTGACCGCAAAAAGCTTCATATTCGAACAGTGATTTCATTACCTGTGAACAGTACCCCAATCGTTGGACAGAAAGCCGGGTATATGAAGGTGGGTTCCTACCCTGTCCTCTTTGCTAATTTGTCTTAACGTACCTCCTCCTTTATGTCAAGCACCTCTCGATATATCTTTTCCGCCGTTTTACAGCCCAGACTCTGGTGCGGTCTTACCTCGTTGTAAAAGATGAAGTATTCCTTAAGCGATCTCTTCAACTCCGGTACGCCCTTATATGCCTTGAGATATACCTCTTCGTACTTCACCGTTCTCCACAGCCTTTCCACGAAGACGTTGTCTAACGCTCTGCCTTTCCGTCCATGTTGACTCGGATCTGCCGGGTTTCCGGTGCCGTGATGAAACTATCACTCGTGTACTGTACGCCCTGATCCGTGTTGAAGATTTCCGGTTTTCCCTGTCCCAGCGCCTCTTCCAAGGCCTCGATGCAAAAGCTGCTGTCCAGCGTGTTTGACAGCCTCCAGGACAAAACATAGCGGCTGTACCAGTCGATCACCGCCGTCACCTAGACGAAGCCTCCCGGCATCCGAATATAGGTGATATCCGTCGACCAGATCTGGTTCGGGCGAGTCACCTCGAGGTCTCTCAGGAGATACGGGTATTTCTTCGAGTCCTTGCCTGGAGCGCTCAGTTTCGGGCCGGGATAGATCGCCCGAAGACCTAGCTCGCCCATTCATCTCGAAACCCTTTTGCGATTGATCTGGTAGCCGCACTCGTTAAGGTACTCGGTCATCTTCCGGTATCCGTACAACGGATGACGGGTCTATTCCTCGTCGAGCCTGACCATCAACTGCGGATTCAGCGAGGTTTTACCCGCTGGCTGAAAGTAGTAGGTCGAGCGTGGCAATTCCAGCAACTCACATTGGCGACTGACGCTGAGTGTAGCGTGTTCCGGATTGATCAGCACTTTCTTCTGCTCAACGCAACAGGCCAGATTTGTTCTTGAGAAAGTCGCTTTCGACGTTCAACTGCCCGATCGTCTTCAGAAGTTCTTCCCGATCCGGTTCTTCGCTTGCCGGCTTCTTGCCCCGCTTTCGATCAAAGATGTCTTTTGCGCCTTCGATCAGTTCCGTTTTCCAGATGGATATCTGATTCGGATGGATCTCGTACTTCTTGGCGATGCTGTTGACGGTCTCGTCGCCCCCGAATCGCCTCCATGGCGACCTTGGACTTGAATTCGGCGGTATAGATCTTTCGGTTCTGTCCCACGGTTGCCTCCCATAGTATTACAACTTGCACGTGGGCGCAAATCCACCTTATTCAACTGTCCAATTTTCGGGGGTCACTATCTATACTTCTCGTGTTTTCTCATGATCCTCTGCATATGCTTCCATTTCTTTCTCAAGCTGTTCCGCTATCTCGTCAATCTCCGGGATACGGAAGTCTTCTTCCGTGAGCAGGACACGGAGGGTGTACAGCATCTTGGCATCAACGGCACCTGTCTTCGACCTGTTCCCCAATACCTTTGCGAAGCTCAATGGTACGTCGGTCAACATCGACACCGATTCCAAGGTCGTGCCGATCATCAGGAGTGGAAGAACACTCCTTCCTCTCCGGTTTGTCGCGGAAGCACTCGCACTGGACGTCCAGTGGAATGCAACTACCCAGGTGATAACGATAACGTACACACTGTAGCATAGAGTGATAGGCAACCCCCGGTCAGGGCCACTGCCTGGGGGTTTCGTTTTCTCCGTGCCGCGGAGACTCCATCAAGAGTTCGACCCCAGTGAGTCCCTTTGTTGAGAGAATGGGAGTTACGACGGGGTGTTGACTCCTTGCTTTTACCGCGCTGCGCAGCCGGCATGGCGGTCTACGCTGTCTCATCCATTATCGCTGCCTGGGCTATCGCTGCAAACGGTTGTCCTGCTATACTACATTCATGAAACGCCCGGATGACACATCGCACATCGAGACTTCCGGCGCTCCAAAG
>DASVKR010000080.1:0-7106 GCA_036385275.1 Candidatus Cryosericum sp.
CGAAGCGTACGGCATAGGCAGAGCGATGATCCTCAAGGTCAATCCGACCAGAATGGAGCTTCTGCGGCTGCAGAAGCGTTTTGTTCTTGCTCGGCGGGGTCACAAACTTCTCAAGGACAAGCTCGAGGGTCTTATGAAGACATTTATCAGACTTGCAGAGGAGTATGGTGACTATCGGGCGCACGTTGACCACGAACTGCCGGACGCACTGGCTGCGTTCAAGGGTCAAACCGCCACGTACCCGGCGGTCGTCGTGGAGCTTCTCTCGCGAACGGTCTCTACTCGTCTCAACATCGAAGCGGGAACCAAGACTGTCATGAATGTAGCCTTGCCCGTCCTGTCCTTCTCAATCTCGGATTTCGAGTCTCCGTCATTCGCCGGGTTGGAGGGAGCCGGGGTAGAAGCTTCCCTTCTGAGGTTGTACGAGTTGATGCCGTCCATCGTGAAGCTGGCTCAGATTGAGGCAAGCATACGTCTGATGGCGGAGGAAATTCAGCGAACCCGGCGGCGGGTAAATGCTCTCGAGTATGTCATGATCCCCAACCTTGAGGAGACGATCCGGTTCATTACGTCGAAACTGGACGAGAATGAACGGGCAAACACCACGAGGCTTCTGAAAATCAAGGAGATGATCCGGTCTCATTGAGGACACGTCAGCGGATGTTCGAGGCGGTCTTGTCATGTCGACAAGCGTATCTCGGGAAGTCCATAGAGGTTCTGGACAAGGTCGTCCGATTGCCGGACGACCGCGTTGCTCATCGGGATGTCGTAACATATGCGGGCGGAGCTGTCTGTGTCGTGGCATTGACTGCTAACAATTGCGTCGTGCTTGTGCGCCAATACAGACCAGCACCCGAGATGGTCATGTTTGAGATTCCAGCTGGCCGCCGCCACGGCGTGCACGAACGCTTCCTCACTGCTGCACGCCGGGAACTCCGTGAGGAGACCGGGTATATTGCGAGCTCCTGGAAGAAGTGTATCGAATTCTGGCCCAGCCCCGGCTTCGTCGATGAACGGCTGACGCTGTACATTGCGAAGGGCCTTCGGGATGGTCCTACCGAGATGGATTCCGACGAATTCATCAGACCGGTTCTGATGCCTGTCACCGAAGCTATTGAACGATGCCGCGACGGGCGCATGAAGGATGCAAAGACACTCATTGGGTTGCTCTGGTGTGCTGCGTTCGAAGGATTGGCAGGCGGCTAGATGATGGCTTTCTGGTATGTTGTCGCCTTCCGCATTGTCGCCGTGTTGCCCGTCTGGCTCAGACGGGTCATTGCCAGGTTGATTGCCTGGGGCTACTTTGCCTTCAACACCGGGCAGAGGCGAGGGGTCTTCGCGAACTTGGGAATCATGCGCCCTGAAGCAAGTCATAGGGAGCTGTCACGGTTGGCATTGCGGACGTTCGAACAGGCTGGCATGAACCTGGTCGATTTCTTTGGGATACCGTCCACCAGCGATGCTCGCATCGAATCGATGATCGTGAACTTTGCAGACATACACCTGCTCCTCGACCAGCGATCCGGTGGCAGGCCCTTCTGCCTGGTTACCGGGCATTATGGCCACTGGGAGCTGGCTGGGGCAATGCTTGGCCTTGGCGGCTACAAGACGCATGCGATTGCACTCACGCAGAACAGCTGGGTCGTCCAGCGGCTCTATGAGTCGCTCCGTGTGCGTTTTGGACTGACTGCCCACGACGTTCGGTTCGGATTGAGGGAGCTCCTCCGACATCTACCAGAGGGCGAAGTACCGGCCATTGTCTCCGACAGGGACTATACGAATGGTGGCGAGGAGGTAGAGTTTTTTGGGCATCCTGTCCGCTTTCCGCGTGGGGCAGGACTGCTTTCTTTTCGAAGGGAGCTCGTTGGAATTCCCGGATTCCTTATACGACAGCCAAACGGCAGGTTTCTGCTGGAGTTTGGCCGGCCAATCAACCCGGAAACTTCAGACGAGCGGTCTTGGGTGCGAGCCTTTGTGATGGACTTCGCACAGCAGTACGAGGCTATTGTTGACCAGGATCCCACACAGTTTCTGAATTTCTTCGATTTCTGGAGCACCGCCTCATGAGAATCGCTGCGGTTATTCCTGCATTCAATGAAGAACACAACATCGCAGCTGTCGTGGAAGGGGTGCGTCCGTTTGTGAGCGCCACCGTGGTCATCGACGATGGTTCTGCCGACAATACAGCTGGGGCCGCGCGTGGCGCGGGTGCCATCGTTCTTTGCCACAAGTCGAATGTGGGCAAGGGCGCCGCGCTCAAGACTGGATTCAGGTATCTCATGGATAGTGGTTATGATGGCGGGGTTACCATCGATGCCGATGGACAGCATGACCCTGCTGAGATCCCGCTGTTCATCGCTGCGGCTGAACAAGGCTACGACATGGTCATCGGGAACAGGATGTCGAATGTCTCGACGATGCCCTTCATCCGAAGATTCGCGAACCACGCGTCTTCATTTCTCATCAGCTTGTTCCTTGGACAGAATGTCCGTGACAGCCAGAACGGTTTTCGCTATTACAAGCTGACGTCGGTCCTCTCTCTGCCACTCAAGGCGAACAAGTACGACCTGGAGACCGAGGTGATCTTCAAGATGGGCAGGGCCGGGTATCGGATAGGCTGGGTGCCGACGCGGACGATCTACCGGACAGAGGCAAAGAGCAAGATCAACTCGCTCACTGACACGCTCAGGTTCGTCGGCGTGCTTGTGCGGTATGGTCTGTTCAGACGGTAGGTTGACCCGTTGCGTCAGTGCGGACCGTTTTCGAGTGCACAATGTGAAGATGAGAGGGAATTGCAGCCCCCTTTCTTTGGCTGCAGGGGGCATTCATGGGAGGTGAGAATGTGAAGACACATTACCCAGACAAGAGAGGCTGGTTAACGAAGCCTCCAAAATCATGGAGAGAGCGCAGTTGACTGTCAAATAAAAGAGAGTAAACTTTTATTTTGACCGCTTTTTTTCATACCGATATGAAAGGAGAGCCATGCGCGTGGCAGGAGATATTATAGACTTTACCAAAATCAAATCAAGTTACGCGATGCCCGACCTGCTCCAGCTCCAGAAGACGTCTTACGACTGGCTTCTGGGACTAGGACTCGCTCAGATCTTTGCGAGAGTGTTCCCCATCGACACCGCCAAACTGCGGATCGAGTATGTGAACCACGATATCGAGCGGCCCGCCAAGTCGATGGAGAACTGCCGCAAGGCAGGACTGAGTTTTGAGGCGATGGTTCGTGCCAATTTCCGCCTCATTAACAAGGAAACCGGCGAGATACGGGAACAACCACTTATCATCACACAGATTCCGCTTATGACGCCATTTGGAACGTTCCTCATCAATGGCGCGGAACGTGTGATCGTTTCACAGCTAGTCCGCTCGCCTGGTGTCTACTTCGAGGGCGGGAAGGACAAGCTGTCCGGCGCACAGATCTACATGGTGACCCTTATTCCTGACCGGGGAAACTGGATGGAAATTGAGGCCGGCAAGGACGATGTCATCTATACGCGTCTTCGGAAGAAGGCTCACAAGGTTCCCATGACTCTCGTGCTCAAGGCTCTTGGTATCGAGTCCAACGAGGAGATCGAGCGCCTTTTCACCATCGAGAAGACCGAGCGCCTCTCCACTGAACAGCTTCGGTCGGTGTTCGATCAGGCTGAGTATACGGCTGTCGAGCCACTTCTGGATTCCAAGGGCAAGGAGATCATCAAGGAAGGTGCTGCGATCACCGGGAAAGCAATGAGCCTTCTCGAGAATCATGGCGCGAGCTCGTTCCTGGTCAGCAGCAGGCAGCCTGACCGCTGGATTGTCAAGACACTCAAGGCCGACAAGACCACGAATCAGGAAGAGGCGGTGAAGCAGATCTTCAAGGAGATGCAGCCGAAGGAGCGCCTTACACTCGAGGCTGCGCAGAGTCTGCTCTCGACTCTTCTGACCGACCAGGCATACAACACGTTCAGGCCGATTGGTCGCTACAAGATCAATAAACGATTTGGAACAGACAGCGATTCTGCCGTTCTGACCAGAGATGACTATGTCTCCATTATTCGACACCTGATTGACATCCGCGAACGCAAAGCCAACTTCGATGATATCGACAGCTTGGCGAACCGTCGTATCAGGCGTGTGGGGGAGTTGCTAGCCGAGGAGATTCAGGACAGCATGCTGAAGGTAGCCAAGGCGACCCGTGACAAGGTCACGATCTACTCATCAGAGCAGATGATGAACCTCCAGAATGTCCTCAACACCAAGCCGGTCATCTCTTCAATCAGGAACTTCTTCGGGCAGAGTCAGCTATCCCAGTTCATGGAACAGATCAATCCGTTGTCAAGTCTTGCGCATAAGAGACGCCTGAGCTCTCTCGGACCGGGCGGTCTGAACAGGAAACGAGCGGGAGTGGAAGTCCGCGACATCCACTCTTCCCACTACAGTCGTATTTGCCCCATCGAGACTCCAGAGGGTGGAAACATAGGACTTATCAACAGTTTGAGTTCATATGCCAAACTTGACCAGTATGGATTCATCACTGCGCCGTATGCCAAAGTCGCGAATGGTCGCAAGGACGAGAAGAAGGTTGTCTATATGGACGCCGAGGAGGAAGAGTACCATTCGATCGCTCAAGCCAATACTGCTGTCGATGAGAAGAGCCGTCTGACTTCGAAGACGGTTATCGCACGGCAGCGCAGCGAAGGCGGCGAAATCCTCCCGAAAGAGCTTCCCGCCAGCAAGGTCGACTACATTGACCTCTTGCCGTCGCAGGTATTTGGGATTTCGGCCTCGTTGATCCCCTTCCTTGAGCATGACGATGCAAACCGCGCCCTCATGGGCTGCAACATGCAGCGACAGGCAGTGCCATTGGTACGTCCGGATCGCGCTCGCGTTTCGACTGCCATGGAAGGACGGGTTGTTCATGACAATGGTGATCTCGTGCTCAGCGATGTGGATGGGATCGTCTCGTATGTGGATGCCGAACAGATCCGAATCTCGCCTCTGGCTAACGTGGCGGACCTCCAGGCCGGCAGCATTCCGGTGGATGTCATTCCCGTCATGCTCGCTTCGGATGCAATCGAGCCCGGCATTCTCGGTGATGTCCGCATGGTGCCCATTTCCTTCGCGCCTGCCGGTGTTCCAGAGGGTATTCTCAAACTGATAGGCTCCGAGATTTCACGCGAGCAGGTCGAGGCTCTTTCGGATGACGGGGTCGAATCTTTTCAATATGTTCCCGCAGGCTCCATCGTTCAGAATTCGCTGACAGACCTCTTCGACGTGCAGACTAATGATGGTCTGGTCGGGAAAGTGCTAGCTGAAGATGTGCACGAAGGCAAGAACAAGGTGCACAAAGTCGGCACAAAGATTACTGAAACTTTGCTTGGCCGCCTCATCAACAATGCAAAAATCCGCTCTCTTCCGATACAGGAAGGCGACGAAACCACGTCGGTCGAACTGCAGATGCTGACTATGACTCCCATTGGGCAGCAGGTTCTTGGCCATCAGATTCTGCGTGTGACATCGGTGCAGGACCTGAGTTCCCATATCGGCCGCACGGTCGGCGAGGAGAGTCTCCGCGACCTCTTTGCCAGGGACAGGAACGCGAGCATCCTGACATATGATCCTGCCAAGGCATCGGGCTACGAACTCTTCCGAGTCAACGGATCGCTGGCAGGTCAGACACTGGCTGAGGACGTTCGGCTTCGCAAGCCCAACGTCAAGAAGCTGGCTGTAGGGAGAAAGCTTACCCGCGACGATCTTATTCTGATGGCGAAGAACGGAGTGACTCATGTTTCCGTCCCCCGGGCTCGTGTGTTCGAGCTTCAGAAGTTCAAGCGGACGAACCAGGACACGTGTATCAACCAGCACCCGGCCGTTTCCACAGGAGATGAAGTACACGTCGGCGATCTTCTCGCAAATGGGTATGCGTCTGCGGAAGGGGAACTTGCCTTGGGCAAGAACCTCCTGGTTGCATATGTCCCGTGGCGGGGGTATAACTACCAGGACGGCGTCATCGTCAGTGAGCGTCTTGTACGCGACGATAGTCTTTCGTCCATTCACATCAAAGAGCACAAGATCGAGGTGAGGTCGACAGAGTTCGGCAAAGAGGAGATCACGCGGGACCCACCCAACGTCTCCAAAGAACTCGCGCGCCATCTGGACGAGCGCGGCGTGGTTCAGGTCGGTGCGCACGTCAAGGCAGAGGATGTTCTTGTGGGCAAGATCACGCCACGTGCTGAACAGGAGGAGTCCCCTGAGGTAAGGGTCTACTTTGCTCTGTTCCACGACAAGGCCCGTGACTACAAGAATACTTCCTACAAGGTCCCGCCCGGAGAGGACGGAGTCGTCATTGACGTGCAGGAGATTACCAAGGACAACACGAGTGACGCTCTTCCCGTCGGCGTCGAGCGGATCATAAAAGTCTATGTCGCCAAGAAACGCAAGATCATCGTCGGAGACAAGGTTGCGGGACGCCATGGAAACAAGGGCGTCATTACGCGCATCCTGCCAGAGGAGGACATGCCGTTCCTGCAGGATGGAACACCTGTCGACGTTATCCTGAGCCCGCTCGGCGTACCCTCACGCATGAACATCGGCCAGCTTCTTGAGGCCAGTCTGGGTATCGCTGCCCGGAAGTTGAACCGCCGCGCTGTGACGCCCGTGTTCAACGGCGCTACCGAGGAAGAGATCAAAGCCCTTCTTCGCAAAGCTGGACTCAATGACAGCGGCAAAGAGGACGTTCGAGACGGGGTCTTTGGCAAGTACTTCGATAGCCAAGTTACCGTAGGAGAGGCATACATCCTCAAGTTGATTCACCTGGCCGAAGACAAGATGCACGCGCGCTCGACTGGCCGCTACACTCTCATTACCCAGCAGCCGATCGGTGGCAAGGCACAGTTCGGTGGCCAGCGCTTTGGAGAAATGGAAGTATGGGCGCTGGAGGCATATGGTGCCTCGACCGTACTGCAGGAAATGCTGACGATCAAATCGGACGATCTTGAGGGCAGGCGTGTGGCGTATGAACGTCTCACAAAAGGAAACAACCTCTTCGAAACGGGTTCTCCAGAGTCGTTCAACGTTCTCGTGAAGGAACTTCGCGGGCTTGGGCTGGACCTGGAGAC
>DASVKR010000081.1:0-8843 GCA_036385275.1 Candidatus Cryosericum sp.
GCAGTGCTGTTTGTCCATCTGGGCTACCACGTCCAGCATGTTGGTATGAGTCATGACTTCGGGGCCGACCTGGTGCTGACGTCGCCCCGTAAGCGCATCGTCGTGCAGGCAAAGAGGTACAGCGGCAACGTCGGCATCGGAGCCGTGCAGGAGGCTCTGGGAGCCGTGCACTATTACTGTGGCACGCGTGGCATGGTCGTCGCGAGCAGCGGGTTCACGGAATCAGCCCGAGAGCTGGCGGCAAGGTCGGGGGTCGAACTGTGGGATAGACAACGGCTTGCAGCCGCTATGGCGAGGATAGTGACCAGAGATCGTGAAGTCGGGCGGAAACCTGCCTATATTAGACATGAGGAGTGAGCCGTGAAGATAGCGACGTGGAACGTGAACTCGGTGCGTGCCCGTTTGCCTGTTGTCCAGAAGTGGCTGCAGGAGTCACAGGTGGACGTTCTCGCCATGCAGGAGACCAAAACGGTCGACGACACATTCCCTGCTGCAGAGTTTGAGGCACTGGGATATCAGGTCGCAATGTCCGGCCAGAAGACCTACAACGGTGTCGCCATTGCGTCCAGACTACCCATTTCCAGGGTCGTCAAAGGTTGGGCTGGCAATGATCCGAGCCGGATTCTCGCAGTGGACGTCGGCGATGTCACGCTGATCGACGGGTATCTGCCGCATGGCGGCGAACGTGGCGACGAGGCGTTTCTGCATAAACTTCAGTTCTTCCAGGAATTTCGGACCTATCTCGACACAACATACTCCAGAGACCATCGCTTGCTGTTCATGGGCGATTTCAACGTGGCCAGGGATCCCCAGGACGTCTGGGCTCCCGAGGAGATGCAGGACGCCATCGGCTTCATGCAGGAAGAGCGTGAGGCGCTCGAGAATCTGCGCGGGTGGGGTTTCGTCGACCTGTTCCGGAAATTCCACAGTGAGCAGCAGTTTACCTGGTGGGACTATCGCATGAACATGTTCAAGCGCCACATGGGAATGCGCATCGACTATGCCTGGGGTTCGGAGGCGCTGTCCGTGCGCGTCGCCGACTGCATGGTCGACGTTGAGCCGAGGCGCTGGGAGAAGCCGTCAGATCATACTCCCGTCGTTGTCACGATCTCGTGATTGCGGGGCGGGTCGGATGATTTTCGCCAATCAGGAGGGGATGATGAATGCGGGACTACTTGACGCGAGTCTGCGCGGAATCCTGGACGCTGTTTCGGACGGCGTGTACGTAACGACCACAGAGCGCCAGATCGTCTTCTGGAGCAAGGGGGCGGAACGCATTACCGGCTATTCGTCTGACGAAGTCCTGAACAGGCACTGCTATGACAATATTCTGGTCCATACCGATATTCTCGGCAAGAACCTGTGTTTCGACGGGTGCCCGTTGCAGAAATGCATCGAGACCGGCGAGCGCCAGGAGGCCAAGGAAGTATTCCTCAAGCGGAAAGACGGAAAGCGGCTGGCTGTCTACATCAAGGCGTCGGTCCTGCAGGTCGGAGATGAACGGTACAGCGTGGAGGTGTTCGGCGAACTCGAGTCGGTGGCTGGAAGCGCTCTTGCAGAGCGGCTGAAGCAGCTGTCTGACGCGTCGATCGTCGATCAGCTGACCGGTCTGTACAATCGGCGCTACATCGACACGATCCTGGACCAGCAATACGGGCTGTTCAAGCGACATTTCCAGCGGTTTGGGCTTGTCATGATCGATGTCGACAAGATCAAGAGCATCAACGACACCTTTGGACATCTGGCAGGAGATGAAGCACTGAAGTTTGTCGCCTCTGTTGTGCAGCACACGATGCGCTCAATGGATTTCCTCGCCCGTTTTGGCGACGACGAGTTCATCATCGTGTGTCCGCTCGTTGAACTTGAGGGAATTGAGAAACTCAGCCAACGGATCGTCGAGCTTGTCCATCACTCGATTCTGTCATCGCCGGAGGGCGAGAAGAACGTTATTGAGGTCTCCGTTTCGGTCGGAGGGTCGATGGTGGACTATAAGGACACGTCAGCCACCGACGTCATCGCACGAGCGGAGGAAGCGTTGTCCCGGGTCAAGCGGGACGGGGGCGATTGGTATGCTCTGGGCTAGAACCATTTCCTGAACGTTTCATTGCGAAGGGCTGGACGTGACGTCCAGCCCTTCGCTTCGGCGCGATTTATGTGTATCTCTGAGGTCTAGTACGAGCCGAGATACCCTCTCTGCTCTTCGGTCAGCGTGTCGATGGACAGGCCACGAGATGCAAGGAATGCTCTCGATGCCATGTCGTCGATCGCCTCGGGCACATTGATGAGTTCATTGGGCAGTGACTCCTGGTGTCTGACCAGGTACTCAGCCGACAACGCCTGCAGCGCGAATGTCAGGTCCATGATCTCGATGGGATGTCCGTCGGCGCAGGCCAGGTTGACAAGGCGCCCCTCGCCCAGGACATAGAAGTGCTTGCCATCGGAAGCATACTCCTCGATGTTGTGCCGGACTTCGTGGTGCTGAGGGTCCTTGTTCCGCAAGTGTTGAACGTCGACTTCGACATCGAAGTGCCCAGCGTTGCACAGGATGGCACCGTCCTTCATGATGGCGAAATGCTCCTTGGTGACGACCTTTACGTCGCCCGTGCAAGTAATGAAGATCTCGCCGATTCTGGCGGCCTCGAGCATGGGCATGACCTGATAGCCTTCCATGTGGGCTTCGACAGCTTTGACAGGATCGACTTCCGTAACGACGACCTGGGCACCGAGGCCTCTGGCACGCATGGCTACGCCCTTGCCGACCCATCCATACCCGGCGACGATCACGACCTTGCCAGCGACGTTCATGTTGGTCGTCCGCAGAATGCCGTCCCAGGCGGACTGCCCCGTGCCGAAACGGTTGTCGAAGAGGTGCTTGCACAGGCCCTCGTTGACCCCGATAACTGGGAACGACAGTTTGCCCGCATGGGCCAACGCACGGTCACGGATGACTCCGGTCGTCGTCTCTTCGCATGCTCCCACAATGGCAGGCAACAGTTCCGGATGCTCGAAGTGAACGGCGTTCACGAGATCTCCACCGTCATCGATCAGCAGGTTGGGCTTGGTGGCTAGTACCGCGCTGAAGTACTCCTTGTACTCAGCCGGCGTCTCGCCGCGTTTGGCGAAGACCGTGACTCCTCGTTCTGCAAGCGCCTGAGCAACGTCGTCCTGCGTGGTGATGGGGTTGGACGCTGTAATGGCGACGTTGGCGCCACCACGCAGCATAACGTAGGCGAGGTTGGCTGTCTTGGCTTCCAGGTGGAGAGCGATGACGACATTGAGCCCAGCAAAGGGCTGTTCCTTCTCGAAGCGCTCGGCAACCGATGACAGGATCGGCATGTGACGAATCGCCCACTGCATTTTCTGTTCGCCCGACTGACTGCTCATGACTCACCTCCATGGGAGTAGTGAACAGGCCGCCGGAGGACGATGTCCCTACGGCGGCCTGGGAAAGAATCGACTAGCGCTGTTCCTTGTAGTACGGGTGGCCGTCTGCTGCGGGAGCGATAGACTTGCCGACGAAGCCTGCCAGGACAGCCAGCGTAAGGACGTAGGGAAGGATGAGTGTGAGGCCGGGTGCCAGCTTGGGAGCGATGCCCGTGACGGCGATGATGGACTGCACGATCTGGCCCGTTCCAAACAGGAGTGCCGCCCCAAGAGCGCCAAATGGGGTCCACTTGCCGAAGATCATGGCGGCCAGGCCAATGAACCCCACACCGTTGGGCATGGTGTCGCCGAACCCTGAGAATGAACTGATCGACAGCGCAGCACCGCCAATGCCTGCGAGCGCGGCTCCTGCGACGACAGCGAACCAGCGAACACGGAACACGTTGATACCGAGTGTCGTTGCTGCCTTGGGATTCTCGCCGCAGGTACGGATGCGCAGGCCCAGGACCGTATGGTACAGGAGCACGTGCATGAGAACCGTACAGATGAAGCCGAACCATATCATGAACGACAGGTTGGAGAGGGCGCCCAGAAGGGGTATCCTGGCAAGAAAGGGGAGATGCACGCGGTAGGCCTGAGCTCCAAAGTAGTTCTGGAGTTGTGGCGAGTACCCGGTGGTACTGAAGACGAATTCCAGCAAATACGTCATGAGGCCGGCGGCGATGACGTTGATGGCTGTCCCGGCAACAGTCTGGTCACCGTTCCACCTGATGGTGATGAAGGCGTGGAGCGCTCCTACCAGGCAACCGATGGCGATACCGAGCAGCAGGCCAATCCAGGGGGAGTGAGAGAAGAAAGCGCCGAGCAGTCCGAAGAAGGCGCCAAAACGCATGATGCCGTCCAAACCAATGTTGACGACGCCAGCACTTTCACTGAGAACGCCGCACAGCGCGGCAAACAGGATCGGCGTGGTGTAGTCCAGCATCTGTGCAATCGTGAGATTGATCTGTGTGATGTTCATGCTGCAGCCTCCTGGTCCGCCGGCGGGTTCGTATGGGTGCGGCGGTGCTGGATGATCTTGACCAGGTAGTATCGCACGGCAACCTGCAGGGCGATGAAGCCAACGGTCATGCCCTCGATGATGTTGGAGAATGTCTTGGGGATGTTGGCGACCTGCATGGACGTGGCTCCGGTGCGCAGCGCACCGATGAACAGCCCTGCCAGCACAACACCCAGGGGTTCGCTCTGGCCGATCAACGCGATGCCGATACCAGTCCACCCGTATCCCATGGTCGCGGTGTTGGGGAACTGGTACTGCAGACCCAGGATGAAGAAGCAGCCACCAAGGGCTGCAAGGCTTCCAGAGAAGAACATGAGCTGCAGGATGCGGCGGCTGACGTTGATACCCTGCGCGCGCGGGGCTTCCATACCGATGTTGGCGGTATAGCCGATGGCGCGGATCTCGTAGCCGATCGTCGTCTTGTAGAGGAGGAACCAGGTGGCATATGCCGCGAGTAACACCAGCAGAATACTGGTGTTGAGGCGTGTTGGCATCATGATCCTCAACAGTTTGGCCGTGTCGGCCACGTAGAAGGTGCCGGAAGTGAACGTCTGGGAGGGAGGCGTCATTGGCCCTGTCACCAGCCAGCTTGTGATCAGGAACCAGGCGATCCAGTTGAGCATGATCGTGCCGATGACGATGTTGACGCCGCGCTTGACATAGAGATAGCCGGCGACTGCTGCCCATGCGCCGCCCGCAAGCATCCCCATGATGATACAAATGGCTCCATGCAGGAGTTGCGCTATCCAGCCTAAGCTCCCCAGTGCGAGGTACATAGCCCCAAAGGTGTGGGCCACGGGAGTCCAGTATCCGAAGAAGGTCGCTACGATGGCGCCTACCCAGAACTGGCCCTCAGCGCCGATGTTGAACAGGCCACCTTTGAATGCCAGTGCGACCGAGAGACCTGTCGCAATGTACATGGCGCTCTTGATGAGCAGTTCGGCGAACTCGCGCCGCCAGGCTGCTCCACCGGGGATGAGTCCCGAATCACCAAACAGGAGTGCATATGCCCGAAAGGGATCTCGTCCAGACGAGGCTATGACAATCATGCCGACGATCAGAGCGAGGCCAACCGAGATGAGAGGGACCCAGACGTTCAGAGGGTCTCTCCGATTGTGTCCCTGGTTGTCGATACCGAAGGCTTTGAGGAACTTGGTGGTGAAGTTGCTTTCACTCACGATTGCACCTTCTTGTCGATACCGACGCCGAGCATCAGAAGACCCAGGGCCTCCTCGGTCGTCTTGTCCGGGGTTGTTTCTCCGACGATGTGGCCTTCAAACATGACCAGAATACGGTCGGACAGGCCGAGGATCTCAGAGAGTTCGAGTGAGATGAGCAGGATGGCCTTGCCAGCCTTCTTCTCTTCAAGCAGCTTGCGATAGACGAATTCGGTGGCGCCAACGTCCAGACCGCGCGTCGGCTGCGAAGCGATCAGAAAATTGTGTGGCAGCGACAGCTCACGGGCCAGGATGAGCTTTTGCTGATTGCCGCCGGAGAGGGATCCTGCCGTGTCATAGACGTCACCAGGGCGGATGTCATATTCTTTGACCTTCCCTTCGGCAAACTCCCCGACCTTGTCATAGTCCATCCTGATACCCCTGCTGAACGGTCTGTTCAAGTGCTGGCCCATGACTGAGTTCTCGCGTACCGTGTACGGCATGACAAGACCTCTGCGCCCACGGTCTTCGGTGATGTAGCTCATACCTTCCTTACGCAGTTGCGCCGTGGTGACCATGCGCATGTTCTTTCCGTTGAGTTCCATCGAACCCGAGACTGGATGCGAGAAACCGATCATGGCGTTGACCAGTTCATCCTGGCCGTTGCCCTGAACGCCTGCAATGCCGACGATCTCTCCGCCGTGAACGTCGAAGCTCATACCCTTGACGGCCTCGTATCCACGGTTGTTTCTGACGTGCAGATCGTGACATGCAAATGCCACAGCTCCTACTTCTACGTCGACCTTGGGAATCTCGAGGACGACGTTGCGGCCGACCATCATGCGAGCCAGTTCCTCTTCGTTTGTGTCCTTCTTGTTCACGATGCCCTGGAGCTTGCCACGACGCAGGACCGCTATGCGGTCGGCGATCTCCATGACCTCTTTCAGCTTGTGGCTGATGAACAGGATGGTCTTTCCTTCAGCCTGCAGCTTGCGCATGGTCACGAACAGTTCGACAGTCTCCTCGGGCGTCAAAACGGCCGTGGGCTCATCGAAAATGAGGATCTCGGCACCTCTGCGCAACACCTTGAGAATTTCGATACGTTGCTGGACGCCGACGGGCAGGTCGCCCGCAAGAGCTGTGGCATCTACGGTCAGCGAGACGCGCTCCGAGAGTTCCCGGACTTCGCGCACCGCCTTGCCGTAGTCAAGGAAGATTCCCTTGTGCGGTTCATCGCCGATGACGATGTTCTGGGTGACGGTGAACCTTGGAATCAGCATGAATTCCTGGTGCACCATGCCCATCCGGAGCTTGATAGCATCCTCGACCGAACGAATCTTGACTTCCTTGCCATTGACCAGAAGGTCTCCGCTCGATGCTGTGTAGATGCCGTAGATGATATTCATCAGAGTACTCTTGCCTGCGCCGTTTTCGCCGACGATGGCAAAAATCTCTCCCTTTTCGACTGAGAACGAGATGTTGTCGTTCGCAAGGTTTCCGGGGAACATCTTGGAGATGCGGCGTACTTCCAGTGCTTTCATGGCTTCACTCCCTCACAACGGCGGAGAGGGCAGGTACTGCACCCTCCTGGCGCCAGAATCTTGCTGTCATGGACCGACGGCACAACATGGCAGGAAGTTGGGACCGTCCAGGCCGGTCCTTTGACAATCCCTCGACACGGGGAATACAGGAGCTACGGCCAGGGGACCGGGGAACAGTTTGCTCATCCATTTTTCTCCTCTCCAGGATTGGTTGTCACGTAGCCATTATATACTAAACGGTCTCAAAACAAGAAGGCGCAAAGTCCTTTACAGACTTGCGATTGAGTTACTGCAGGGGACTTCGCGCCTTCGTTGGAAGGGTAGTTCTGAGCTGGTCTGTGAGCTATTTCGCTTGTGTCAGTCGCTCAGCAGTTGCCGGTGCTCACGCTGCCCGAGGTGCCAATGGTATAACCAGACCGGAGTTCCGACGAGGACGGCCACGATGTTCCTGATAAGGCTTTGAACCGCGTAGGTATTGTTCAATGAGATGGGACCGGCGGCGTCCGGCTTCATGGGTGTTGTTATCGGAGGTGACAACATGAAGAATGCCCGATAGACCCCGGGGGCGACGCTGATAAGGTTGAACATGACGATGAACAGTCCAATGGCGGATAGCAGATAGATGTAGAGTCTTCTGATGAGATCCCGGCGAACCTCCGGCTGTGGCGGCACGGCGGCTACGATGGTTTCGCTCGTCACTGTGGAAGGGGCTGTCGCAAGTGCCGGCCCATGCTGGCGTGTTTCCTGGATGATGCCCCAGTGGTACAACCAGACGGGCACGCCGACTGCCACTGCGGAAGCGAAACCCAGCACTGAGGCCAGTTCGTTCTGCATGCTGTCCGATGTGATCAGACGGAAGACATACATGTTCAGGACACTGGTGATTGCCCCGATAAGCCCGGTAAGAGCCATGACGATCCCGACCACTGTGACGAGGTACAAGTAGATGGTGCGAACCACGTTGCGTTGTTTCATGGGCACCTCCTGAGGCACACGGTGAGGTCGATCGCTGAGGGGCTGGACACCAGGAGATGAGCCAGAAAGCTCCAGCCGGTCCTAGTGCCCAGTTGCATGCCTTTCGGCATCCCTCGGGAACATACTAGAGGAAGTCCTGCTGTAATGCAAGAGCTGCGAGTATGTACGGTGTCACGGCGACGAGACCGGTCGCCGGGTTGGGCGTTGTAGATGGTGGCGTCACACAACGGTGTTGGCCTCCCCGATGGTTGTGGTATGATAAATAATACGTATCGGTCGGATCAGGGAGCAGGATGCGTCGTGATTGAACTGGAACAGAAGGACTTCGAAGAACTCGTGCTCGTCGCTCTTGTCACGCTTCCTGACCAGTTCAGGACGGCGCTCAAGAATATCGACGTCGTCGTCGAGGATTTCCCGCCGATGGATGTCTTGAAGCGTACCGGAGTTGCCAACGGCTACGGCCTGCTGGGGTTGTACCAGGGGGTTCCGCTCAGGGACCGGGGGCCGCACTACAGTGGCACTCTGCCCGACAAGATCAGCGTGTTCAAGGTCCCTCTCGAGTCTTCGGTCGATACGGTCGACGAGCTGATGCCTCTTGTCCAGCACGTGGTCCTGCATGAACTGGGTCACTACTTCGGCCTCAGCGATGAGGAGATGCGCGAAAGCAGAGGAGACCTGCACTGACGTGAGGATTACGGTGGGCGCACTGCGTGCCACTCTTCCTAT
>DASVKR010000082.1:0-5361 GCA_036385275.1 Candidatus Cryosericum sp.
GGTGATGCCACCCTTCTCACGGCTGGCGACGCTACTCTTGCGGATGAAATCCAGCAAGGTCGTCTTGCCATGGTCGACGTGGCCCATGACCGTCACGACAGGCGGGCGCGTCTCGAAGGACTTCATGAACTTGTCCGACGGTGGGGCATAGTTCTCACCGAGGATACGGGCGAGATAGTTGGCATCGACGGGGTCCAGCAGGCCGCACTCGCGCACCGGGATGCCATTCTTGAGCATCATCGTATTGAGCTCTTGCTGTTTGAGGTCAAACTGCTTGGCAAACGCAGTATAGGTGACAGACTCGACAAATGCTTTGGGCTTCTCGACAATGATGACGGGTTCGACCGGTGCGGGCGCAGATTTCTCCTTCTCCTTTTCGGGTGCAGCCTTAGGGGTCGCCTTGGCTGCCTTTGGGGTCTCTTTCTTGACTTCCGACGAGGCGGCCTTTCCCTTCTCGACAATCTCCTTGACAAGGTTTGCCGTTTCTTCTTCGATTGTGCCGACCACGCCCTTGCCTGGAACTCCCAGCTCAGCCAAGATCTCCAGCATGCGTGCCGACTTCAGATTCAGTTCTTTAGCGAGCTCATAGATTCGTACTTTCTTCATGCGTCTCACCTGCCTCACGGGTTGGGGCCGCTTGCGGCTGCCCTTCCTCTATCTGAACGAGTTCCACCTTCGCGTCCAATAGCCGCTCTACGAGCCGAACGTTGACCCCGCCCTTACCCAGGGCGACGGGGAACGCCTCGGCAGTGGCGTGCACCACGAAGGTGCCGTCCTCCGGCCTGCGTTCTGCATCCAGCACCTTGGCGGGGCTGAACGCGTTGATTGCGTATTTCACGGGGTTTGGATCATAGCGGATGACGTCGATGTGCTCAAACGCGATCTCACGCGATACTGCACGGATGCGTCCACCCATCGGCCCAATGACCGCGCCCACGGGATCGATCTTCGGATCGCGGCTGAAGACGGCGACCTTTGCGCGCTGGCCCGGCTCGCGGACGATGCGCTTGACCTCGACGAGACCTGAACCGACCTCAGGGACCTCGAGCTCCACGAGACGCTGGATGAAGTCTGGATGCGACCGCGTCAGGACCACGCGCGGTCCCTGCGCCGACTTGTCGACCGACAGGATGAGCGCCTTGGCGACACCCTGAAAGCGCAGCCGTTCGCCGGGAATTTGCTGATCCTTCGGCATGATTCCTTCGCACCGGGCAAGGTTGATAAGCAATCCCTCTTTGTTCTGACGCAGAACCTCGCCGTTGACCAGCGTGCCCACCTGTGAGTGAAAGCGCTCATAGACCAGATCGTTCTCACGTTCCTTGATCTTGTCATCGATGAACTTGCGTGCCTTCACGATCACCGACAGGGGAAGCTGCTCGATCTTGACCTGGATGAGCACGTCGTTCCCGGTCTTCGCCTCTGGCTCCGCCTTGCGAGCGTCCTTCAGCGTGATCTCGGTATCGGTGTCCGTGACCTTGGCCACAACCGTCTTGCGCGAATAGAGCCGAACAAGGCCGGTACCCGTGTCAGCCTTCACCAGGAAGTTGTCTTTCTGGTACTGCTGCTGGTATGCCGCCTCGAAGGCTTCCTTAATCGCTGTCACGATATATTCCCTGGAGATTCCTCGTTCCTTCTCCAGCTCGTAGATGGCACTCTGGATCTCATCCCTCACACGCACCTCCCAATATCTCGTCCCACAACGAGATCTTCGTCACTTGCCGCATATCGAGCGCTCGGTCTACGCCGAGCACCGTCACGTGCAGAGTGCTCCCGTCCGATGCTCCCAGAGTTCCGATGATCGGCTCCCTGGACTCCTTGGTCGCCACACGCACGAACCTGCCAGCGAAGAGCTCCATCTCCCGCGCCGTCTTGAGAACACGGTCCAGTCCAGGGCTTGTCACCTCGAACGCAGGCAGATAGTCATCGCCGTACAGCTCAATGAACGCATGGCTGATCGCCCGGCTGACACTCTCGAGCTCATCGATCGAGATGTCTCTCCCTGGCTTCATGAGCACGACGCTTACCATGCCCGGAGCGTTCTCGATGGCGACGAGCGTGGTATCGCTCCTCGCCACTTCCAGCTGCACAATATCCGCAAACCTCGTGTCCATACATCTCTCCCTGTGAAACAAAAAAGTGGCTCGCTCGCGCGCCCACTTTTCGTTTTCCACTAATATGAAACGTCCGAAAGCAGGGCTTCCGGACGTCATGTCGCTCAGTTGCTTGTCACGTTCATGACATTACGCTAAACAGTATACCTATGAATGTCGGAATGACAACTTCAATTTCCTTTACAACCTAGCGAGACCCTCGGACCCGTCGCTACGAGTAGTCTACCCCACTGGGACCAAGGATCTCGGCAAGTCCCTTCAGGAGGGCGGGCGTGATAGTGACCCAATGCTTGTTGCCAACTTCCAGACAGTGCTCGGTCCCGTTGCGGTACAGGATGCGCCAAGGCTCTTTGCCCGGATAGTGATGCGTGAGGAGGAGGACGTTCTTGAGTATCTCTCCATTCACCTGCTGTTCCGTCATTCTGAGCTTGAGTACTGGATGGGTCACACTAACCGGCTTCGAGCCTTTCGCCTGTTCGGGCGTCACGAAGTCGATGAACTTCCTGGCCGTCAGAGACAATTCATCACCGTCCATGCGCACATTCGCCTCCAGGACGATGGCGCCCTCCCGGTCAAAGCACGGTTGGAACTGCCCGAGGACGTACTCGAACACCATCAGCTCCACCTTGCGGCTGTCGTCCTCGAGCGTACATTTTCCGTAGGCATGACCCGCCTTGGACTTGGCAGTCTTCGCGGACGTGAGGAGGCCCATGACCGTGACGGTGGTCCCATCGTCAAGATCTGCGCACTCCGAGACGCGCTTCGCTTTGTACTTGGCGAGGAGCGGCTCGTACTGCTGAAAGGGGCTGCAGAAGCAGAAGAACCCAAACGCTTCCTTCTCCATCGCCGCCGCACCCGCCGTATCGCACGAGGAGGCGGAGGCACCAGGTTCGCCCACCGAGCCACCGAACAGGCCCGTCGTCGAATCGTCTGCAACCGGCGCCTTGCCATTCTGGTTGTTGAACTCCCTCAGAACAGTGACGCGGTCGTCGCCCAGGCTCTCGAACGCCCCGGCCTTGATGAGACATTCAACGGACTTGCGGTTGACCTTGCCACCACCGGAACGCCGCTGGAAATCTTTGAACGTGGAATAGGCGCGGTTGGACCGCTCCTCCATAATCTCGTCGATCGCCTTTGAGCCCAGGTTCTTGATCGCAAGCAGACCAAACCGGATGCCCTGAGAGCCGTCAGCCTGTGTCTCCACTGTGAACAGCTTGTCGCATTTGTTGATATCCGGTGGAAGAATGGGGATACTCTTACTCCGGCACTCGGCGACCAGTTCCTTGAGACGGTCTTCGGCATCGAGGCCCGAGTTCATGAGAGCCGTCAAGTACTGAATTAGATAGTGGGCCTTGAGCCACGCCGTGCGGTAGACCATGATGGCGTAGGCGACCCCGTGGGACTTGTTGAACCCGTAGCCGGCGAAAAAATCGATGAGGGCAAACACATCCTCGGCAGTCTTCTTTGGGACGCCTTTCTCGATCGATTTCTCGACGAAGACGACCCGTTGCCTGGCCAGAATGTCCGCCTTTTTCTTGGAGACGCCCTTGCGCAGGATGTCTGCTTCCTGCATCGTGAACCCGGCCATGCGGTTGGCGATCTGCATGATCTGTTCCTGGTACACGATGATGCCGTAGGTCGGCTTGAGGATACCCTCAATGCTGGCATGGTAGTAGTTGACCTTCTCCTTGCCATTCTTGCGGTCGATGTACTTCTGGATACCGCCGGCCTTGATGGTGCCGGGGCGGTAGAGCGAGATGATGGCCGTCAGGTCTTCGATGGAGGATGGCCGGACGCCGGCCGCAACGCCCTTCATGCCGCTGGATTCCATCTGGAACACCCCGACCGTGTCGCCGCTGCTGATGAGGTTGTAGACAGCCGGTTCCTCCGTGTCGACGTGGCTGATGTCCACCGTCACGCCAAGTTGATCCTTGACCATCTTGACGGTATTCTGGATGACGCCCAGGTAGGAGAGACCCAGGAAATCCATCTTAAGGAGGCCAAAGGCCTCGACCAGGTTATGGTCCCACTGCGTGATGACGTTGCCGTCCTTGTCACGCTGCAGGGGCAGGTAGTTGGTGAGCTCGGTGTCGGCGATGACGACACCCGCAGCATGGGTGCTGAAATTGCGGTTGACGCCCTCCAGCTTCATGGCCGTATCGAACAGCTCCTTGACTGTCGTACCGCTCAGCTTCGTGCCGTCATCGTACATCTTCTTCAGCTGTTCGACCGCCTTGAGAGCATCTTCGAGGCCCGTGCCGAACGGGATGAGCTTGGAGATCAGGTCTGTGTCTTTGGGAAGCATGCCCAGCGCTCGCCCCACGTCACGAACAGCCTGCTTGGCCTCCATCCTGCCGAAGGTCGCCACCTGGGCGACTGAGGCTTCACCGTACCGCTCGCGCACATACTGGATGACCTCGCCCCGGCGCGCATCCTCGAAATCCATGTCGATATCGGGCATCGAGATACGGGCGGCATTGAGAAAGCGCTCAAACAACAAGTTGTAGCGCAGCGGCTCGACTTCCGTGATGCCGGTCGCGTAAGCCACGATGGCGCCGGCAGCAGATCCGCGGCCGGGTCCCACGGCGATTCCCTTGCGGCGAGCGAACCGGGTGAAATCCTGAACAATGAGGAAGTAATCGACAAACCCGCACTTCTCGATCGTCTCCAGCTCCATGCGAGCCCGAGCCGTCGCCTCTTCCAGCTGTTCGGGAGGATAGAGGCGCTGAATGCCGTCCATGGTCATTTTCTCCAGCAACTGGCGGTTGACCTCGGCATCCCATGGTGTCGTCTGCCCTTCTTCGATGTACCGGGGCAGGTGATAGATGCCAAGAGGCATTTCGACGTTGCACATGTCGGCAACGAGCTGGGTGTTTTGGATGGCCTCATCATCTTCGGGCAGGCGCTCGCGCATCTCTTCCTCGGTCATGACATGGTAGTACGGACCGTTGAAGCTCATGCGGTCCTTGTCGGTCATCTTCTGCAGCGTCTGGACACAGAGCAGGACCTCATGTGCGGCGTAGTCGTCCTTGCCGATGTAGTGGCTGTCGCAGGTGGCCACGGTCTTCGCGTCGATGCGCTTCGCGATGCTGCGAAGGATAGGAAGGGCACGGCGTTCTTCTTCGATATTGTGGTTCTGGAGCTCGATGAAGTAGTTCTCTTTGCCGAAAATGTTCTGATACCTTTTGGCAATGGTCAGCGCCTTTTCTTCGTCGCCCTTTGAGGCCGTTTCGGAGACCTCGCCCTTGAG
>DASVKR010000083.1:0-21890 GCA_036385275.1 Candidatus Cryosericum sp.
CTGAGACATGACTCTGGTGGTCATAGCGTCGGGGAAACACCCGTTCCCATCCCGAACACGGAAGTTAAGCCCGATACGCCGATGGTACTAATGGGGAAGCCCGTTGGAAGAGTAGGTCGCTGCCAGGGTCATGTTGTTTTCCATCTCCCCCTCACGGGGGTTTTTCCATATCCAGGGGGCGGTGTATTGATTTTCACGGGAATTGCACAATACTTAAGAAAATGTTAAGGAGCGTGCGCGTGGGGAAGACACAGGAATCGGAACGCAACATACGAAGCATTGCCTCCCGCCAGCAGGGATACTTCACTGCCAGACAGGCGCTAGAGGTTGGCTACTCCTATCCCTCGCAGTACTACCAGAGTGAGACTGGAAACTGGATACGAGAGGGGTACGGCGTGTACCGCATTGCCGACTACCCGGCGGCCGATCGGCCCGACCTTGTCCAGTGGTCGCTGTGGTCACGTGACAGAAAGGGCAAGCCTCAGGGTGTGTTTTCTCATGAGACAGCCCTGTCCATCTATGAACTCTCCGATGTCATGCCTGCAAGCCTCCACATGACCGTCCCACCGTCATTCAGGAAGTCGGTCAGGATGCCCGCGGTTCTGGTCATCCATCGTGCCATGCTCAAGCTCGTGGACATTCAGGCGATGGAGGGATACAACGTCACTCGTCCCCTGAGAACGATTATCGACGCTGCTGCCGCAGGCACATCCTCTGACCTTCTCGAGCAGACCATCCGCCAAGCCCTCCAGCGTGGACTGGTGCAGCGGGACGACCTGACGAGCGCCGCCAAGCTAGACCCGTCATCGCCCTTCGCAGAGATCATGCGCGGCATCCTCGCCCGATGAGCAGTGCTCGGCACTATGACGACGCCGTCTCGTTTCGCCAGGCCCTTGAGGACCGGCTCAGAAAGAGGGCTCTGGATAAGAGTGAGGATCTGCAACGCCTGCGACAGCAAGTCGCCTTTGACCGATTCGTCATGCGCATACAGCGCGATGGCGTCAACAGATGGATTCTCAAGGGTGGGCACGCTTTGGAACTGGCGACTGGATCCGCCCGTGCGACCCGCGATATTGATCTCACTCTCAACGCCAGCCTCGCTGGAGGCTCCGACGGCCACGTGACTCTACAACGCATGCTGCAGCAGGCTGCTTCACGCACAGCGGATGACTGGTTCGAGTTCCAGGTAGGGGAGCGGATGATGAACCTCGACGGCCCACTCTACGGCGGTGAGAGGTTCCCTGTGCGCTCGATGCTCGGAGGTCGACTCTTCGTGGCCTTTCACGTCGACGTCGCCGTTGGAGACGTTCTCCTTGAGCCCCTTCGCGTAGCCATGGGTGAGGACTGGTTTGGCTTCGCCGGTATCGCGACATCGCCGCTTACCACGACAAGCCTGGAACAACAGTTCGCCGAGAAGCTGCACGCCTACACGATGCCCCGTGCAGGCACTCGCGACAACAGCCGCGTCAAGGACCTCGTCGACATGGTGCTGCTCCTCGAGACGGGCTCCTTGGAGCTTGAAGGTGTCGCGGCAGCTGTGGTAGCTACGTTTAGGCAGAGAGACGGCCATGTGATCCCCGAGACCCTTCCGGATCCGCCAATGTCTTGGAAGAAGTCATATGCAGCTCTGGCCGCAGTGTGTCGCATTGATGTCCGCATTGATATTGCTGTCGCCAGCATCAGAGACTACTATCGACGTGTTGTCACCGTGATCTCGGCAACAAGACCTGACGGTGAAACTCGGTGACGGTGAGGAAACGGAACTGTCCCGCAGTATAACAGTCTCTGTCATTCCCCCGCCGAGCATTTCTGTCCAATACGAGGGGTGTTCCTCGCGCAGGCGGGAATCCAGTCTTGTCACGGCGTGTGGACCCCCGCCTCCGCGGGGGAGACGACCAACAAGCATCCTTTCGTCTCTACTTCTGTCCTTCCCGCGAAGGCGGGGGTCCATGCGTTGAGGTGTAACAATCTCAGAGGAAACGGACCCGTCCCGAAGTGTAACAAGCACTGTCCGCCTTTCGCGGCTGAACCACAGGATACTAGCTACCATCCCCAAGACTAGACTTCAGGAAACCTAGAGTTCTTGACATTCACAACTCTTGAGTTATAAATGGGAGGAAAGCATGGGGAAGAAACGCCTGGTGCTGTTGCCGGAGGTGTTCGAGTTCCTGCAGGAGGAGGAAGAGAGACATGAAAACCACTCGTGACATGACGGTTGATACTGAAGCGTATCGACAGGAAATCAAGAAACTCATCGAGACTGATCCCAAGGCAAAGCAGATCTACATCGAGATGAAGGCGGAGCTGGCTGCAGCACGGCAGTTGCGTGAGCTGCGCAAGAGCGCTGGACTGACTCAGAGAGTCGTCGCCGAACGCATGGGCAGATCCCAGGAGTATGTGTCGAAGATCGAACATGCTGGATCTGATCTCGAATACAGCACGATCGTCCGCTATGCGTTGGCCTGTGGAGCCAAACCCAGGAAACTGGAGTTCGATCCCCTCTAACAGAGAGGTGCTTGTCCCCTGTTACAGGATGTGGAGGTGAGGAGCGATGAGTACTGTGAGGAAGAAAGCAAGAGAGGAAGCTCTCGTTTCCAGAGAGGTCATTGAGGCCAGCGACCGCCTGCTCAGAGAGACAGAGAAGGCCATTGCCGCCGATCCGGTACGCTCTGTCAGGATGCAGGCTGTTAGGGCAGAGGTGAAAATCGCACTTCGTTTGGCCGAAGTAAGAAAGGACAGTGGTCTTACCGGGGCCGATCTTGCGGCTCGAATGGGGTGCACTCAACTACAGTTGGCTCGCATGGAGCGGGAGGGGTTTCTTGGAAGCATTCGTTCAATCGCCCTGCTTGCTGCGGCATGTGGGAAGAAGCTCACGGTGAGGCTGGACTAGCACGCCCAATGACGTCAATAGCAGGACGAGCGCCTTATTGCGCTATCGCTGGTGCGCACTACAATACCGTTGTTGTTATGACGTGAAGGAGTCGTCGTGCCGAGATCGATTGTGGCGCAAGTAGAACCAAGGCTGCTGGAATGGGCCCGTCGAACGTCAGGGTATTCGATCGAGACGGCGGCCCGCAAGGTCCATGTCACGGCCGAGAGACTCAGTGCGTGGGAATCTGGAGCCCAAACCCTGTCTATGGCACAGCTCCGCCGATTGGCAGATGTGTATGATCGGCCCCTCGCCGTCTTCTATCTTGCGTCACCACCCAAGGAACCGAGGGCACTTCGCGACTTCCGCCACACAGCGAAGGGACTTCAACAGCCTCCGTCGCCGGACCTCATCGCCGAGATGCGCCAGGCACGCTACAGACGAGCAGTTGCACTCGACGTTTACGACCAACTCAACGACAAACCCCCACGGTTCACGCCCAGGGCTGACGTAGACGAGAACCCCGCCGCTGTCGCTGCTCGCATGCGTGAAGCGACGGGCGTGGCCAGTATTCAGAATAGGCATGCGGTCGATGCACGTTCAGCATTGGCTTCGTTGCGTATCTCAGTCGAGCAGTTGGGCGTCCTGGTCTTCCAAATGTCCGACGTCGAGGTTAAGGAGGCGCGTGGTTTCTCGTTGGCGGAATCATCCTTGCCCGTCATCGTTCTGAATGCCAAAGATGCTGTTACAGCACGGGTCTTCACGCTGATGCACGAGCTGGCGCACCTCATGCTGCATGATGGGGGCATCTGCGATCTCGGCGACACCGACGTAGAGGTCTACTGCAATGCCGTGGCCGGAAACGCCCTCGTCCCTGCCGATCTTTTGCGTCAGGCCATTACAGCATCTGGTCATCGAAGTGGTACAAGCTGGAACGACGATGACCTTGAAGACCTCGCACACCACTTCTCGGTGAGCCCTGAAGCGATCATGCGGCGTCTCCTGGATACCGGGCTCACCACTCAGAAAGCATACCAGTCGAAGCGAGATGAGTATCTCAAGCGCTCTGGAGATACGGCAAGGGAGAAACCCCGAGGAGCACCTTCTCAGCCGGTTCTCGTCCTGAGCCGTTCTGGACTCAGTTTCACACAGTTGGTACTGGAAGGCTATCACCAGGACCGGCTGACTCTGAGCGATGTTGCCGACTACCTCAGCGTCAAGCTAAAACACCTCCCGGAGATCGAGCGTCAGGTAACGAGACGGGTTCTATCGCTGAGGATCGGAGGTTGATCTACAGTATCGATACCAGTTCCCTGCTTGGTGCGTGGGTTCGTCATTATCCACCCGACGTCATGCCAGGTTTGTGGAAGGAAATGGAGCGCCTCGCACAAGCCAGAGCAATCTTCGCTTCAATCGAAGTCCTCAATGAATTGAAACGCAAGGACGACGACGTTGCCAGATGGGCAGGAAACCACAGGAATATGTTCATTGAACCGGAGAAGCAAGTCCAGGACGAAGTGAAGATAATCGTGAGCCGTTTTCCGGGCCTCTCCAATCTGGACACCGGCAAATCCGTCGCGGATCCGTGGGTCATTGCTCTTGCCAAAGTCCATCATGGCGTCGTCGTGACTGAGGAAGAACCCAGTCGGAGCCCTGACAAGAAACCACACATCCCCGATGTCTGCGACTCTCTAGGGATTGAGTGGATGAGTGTCCTCCAATTCATTCGTGCTCAGAAGTGGGTCTTCGAGCTGAAGAGCGGATCTCAGCACTGAGGTGACTTCCGTGCACGCGGGAATCCGGTCCCGTCACGGTGCATGGACCCCGCCTGCGCGGGGGAGACAATCAGGAAGCATCCTGTCCCTTCATCTCCCATCATTCCCGTCCCTCTCCGTCATTCCCCTCCCGAGTATTTCTGTCCGCACCCCCTTCTTTCCAATGCCCCGAGCCTTTCAGTGTAAGGCGAGGGGCGCTTCTGAGGGGTGCCTTCGGCGAAGGCGGGAATCCACGTCTCCGGCCAGGTGCTGAACTTACCATTTCCTCGCCTCTTTACCAGCTGACCCCATATCGACAACTATGGCTGTCCCCTGTTACACACTTGTATGTCCTTAAAAGTGTTGCTGCCTCCACTTTTACGTCCTTAAAAGTGTTGCCTTGGTGTGGCAATCTCGTACAATGAATCAAGAAAGTCAGATCACGAGAGGCGACAATATGGACCGACATGCAATGAAGAGGCTGCAGGCGTGGAAAGAGGAGAGAAACCGCAAACCTCTCATCATCCGGGGAGCTCGACAGGTCGGCAAGACCTGGCTCATGAAGGAGTTCGGCAGAACATGTTTTCGGAACGTCGCCTACGTGAACTTCGACAACAACCCGCGGATGCAGAGCGTGTTTGATGGCGGATATGATACCGCGCGTCTCATCTCTGCCTTACAGATCGAGACTGGCGTCAGGATCACTCCCGACGACACTCTCATCATTTTTGACGAGGTGCAGGAAGTGCCAAAAGCCCTTACCTCACTGAAATACTTCAGCGAAAACGCACCGGAGTACGCGATTGTTGCGGCAGGTTCTCTGTTGGGTGTCGCCTTGCATGAAGGAACATCCTTCCCTGTGGGGAAAGCGGAACTCCTGAATCTGTATCCTCTGAATTTCCGGGAGTTTCTCGATGCTATGAACCATGAGCAGCTCAATGAACTGATTGGGAAAAGGGACGTTGCTCTGATCACCTCGTTCCGAGGAACCTATGTAGACTTGCTGAAACAGTACTACTTCATCGGTGGCATGCCCGAGGTCGTGACGACCTATCTGGAGACACAGGATTTCGAGGCGGTTCGGCGAATCCAGAAGAACCTGCTGACCTTCTATGATCAGGACTTCTCCAAACATGCCCCCACAGCGATCGTACCGCGGATGCGTATGATCTGGAACGCTGTGCCGACGCAGCTTGCCAAAGAGAACCGGAAGTTCGTCTATGGTCAAATCCGGGAGGGCTCGCGCGCAAAAGACTTCGAGCTTGCGATCCAATGGCTGGAGGATTGTGGTCTCCTCACCAAGGTCTACCGCATCACCAAACCGGACGTTCCGCTGAACGCGTACATGGATGCCCGGTCCTTCAAGCTCTACGTCCTGGACGTCGGGTTACTGGGGGCCATGGGCGATCTCGACGCAAGGACATTGATCGAAGGCAGCAGCATCTTCGAAGACTTCAAGGGCTCGCTGACAGAACAGTATGTGCTGCAGCAACTGATCTCCGATCTTGGGTTGCGTGCCTTTTACCATACAACCGAGAATTCTACGGGAGAAGTCGATTTCCTGGTCCAGAGAGGACCAAACGTGATCCCTGTCGAGGTCAAGGCGGCTGAAAACCTTAAATCCAGGAGCCTGCGGGCGTATTGTGACAGGTACGCTCCGGCGTATGCAGTCCGGACGTCCCTGTCGAACTTCCGAAAGGAATCATGGCTGGTGAATATACCGCTGTACGCGATCGCGTTGTTGGACTCCATCGAAGAGTTGTAGATGGAAGCGCGCGGCAACAACAGTACCATGGAGAATTGATATGGGGCTGCTCGCTTACTAGTGATCGCAGCCGTGTGCAACGTGGGAGGGAGACGATGGACAGCACCTACAGAAACGGAACCGTCCCGAGCGTGTTACAGTCCTGCGCGAAGGCGGGAAGCCATTTTTGTTGTACAAACGAGTGTTTCTTCCTAGAATAACATCAGGCAAGAGCCACAACGTCGCCGAGGAAACCTCGGATCCTGGTAACCTATGCACCATGGCACATGATTAGCCGAGGAGGCTGGAATGAACATGCCGCTGCCCGTCAACGATATAGACCTTGTGTGCGGAACGGTTCTCAAGTCAGTTGCGGTCGTCGAGACGTCCATGTTGGAAGGCAAGCCCTATGGGTTCTGCAGCAAGGCGTGCAAGGAGACGTTCGAGGGTAATCCGAAGAAGTACATCGAGAACCCGGCTCCACGCAAGGCAAACCCGGGACCCGACTCGCCGCCCGAGGAGAAGCCTGAGACCCCGGCTGCACCTATCGAGATGCCGCCGCCCGTGAAGAAACCCGAGACCCCGACTGCACCCATCGAGATGCCGCCACCCGTGAAGAAACCCGAGACCCCGACTGCACCCATCGAGATGCCGCCGCCCGTGAAGCCTCCCTTGGAGTAAGAGACAGTTAGGAAAGTCCCGAATGGCCAAGCGGCCGCGCACTCGCGGCCGCTTGTGTATGTCGTGCAATTCTGTCATTCCCCCGAGTCCTTTTGTCCAAGGCGAGTCGTGCTTTCCCCCGAGTATGTTAGTCCAATACCCCCGAACATGTTTTCTCAATGCGAGGGGTGTACTGAGGGGCGCTCTGCCGCGCAGGCGGGAATCCATTCTGCGCCCCCTTCATCGGGGGCTTCTCCATATCCAGGAGGTACAGGACAAACCGCAGGTGTAACAGTCTTGGAACCGTCCCAAAGTGTAACACTGTTACAGAAACGGAACCCCCCGAGCCTTTCTGTTTAAGACGAGGGGTGGTTCTGTCCCGAGAGTGTTACAGTCCTCTGCAATATTCTTGTAAAACAACTTAGCAATTGACGCTTTTCTGTTTTGACAATGGAGACCACCGTCTATAGAGTTAAGGTGTAACGAACTTTCATTCATGGAGGCGTTGTTGATGGACGATGGGAGCAGTATATCTCTTCCGTATTACGAAAAAGCTCGCGAACTTCACCAGAAACACATGGTCGTTGATGCCCACTTCGATCTTCTGCATTTGGTGCTTGGAAAACGGTTGAAAGGAGAGACCCGGGTTATTGAACGAGATTATCTTCCCTCTCTGAGGGAGGGGTGCATTGGTCTTGTGATTTCCTCTCTGTTTGTTCCCAACGAGTACTTACCCGAGATGGGACTTCGTCGAGCGCTGGATCAAGTGAGCGCTCTCTATGCGGAAATGCAGGAGAGTCCCGGTCTTTTCACCTTATGCCGCAACACGCAAGAGATACAGAACGCCCGGCAGAAGGGGCAACTTGCTATTCTTCTGTCGTTTGAGGGCCTTGAGCCTATCGGGAACGATCTTGCCTTATTGCGTATCTTCTACGAGCTGGGAGTGCGGGGCATCGGGATGACGTGGAGCCGCCGAAACTATGCAGCGGACGGATGTTTCTTTGATCCGGTGGAGGAGGGGCAGAAGGGCGGGTTGACGGAGTTTGGCGTCAAGGTGGTGCAGGAAGCCGCCCGTTTAGGCATGTATCTCGACATAAGCCACCTCAATGATGAGGGAGTGGAAGACCTGTTCCATTTTTACCACGGGCCCGTCATGGCATCTCACTCTGACTGTAGAGCTTTAGCCCCTTCCATGAGAAATCTCACAGACGATCTGATTCGTAAATTGGCGTCAAGCGATGGGGTTATGGGAATGAATGCGCTCAGTATCTTTGTGGGTAACCCGGACACAAAAAAGTTAGATGAGAAAGACGTGGCCAACCATGTCGATCATATTCGCGATCTGGTAGGAACTGACCACGTGGGATTTGGTTTTGACTTCTGTGACGAGATGGCAGACTTCACGAAGGCCGGGGCCCATCAGGAGTACGATTGCATAAAGGGACACGACCACTCCATAGAACTTTCCGCAGAACTCCTGGCCAGGGGGTATAGTGAAGCTGATGTGGTTAAGATTATCGGTGGAAATTTCCTTCGATTCTTGGAAAAGACTATAGGATAGGAGCTGGAGGAAAACCAACAACGAGGGCGGGAATCCATTCTGTTTTTCCATATCCCGGAGGGCTGCAGGGCAAGGCGCAGGTCATACATTTTGCATGAGTCGATGCGGGCCTTGTACGAACAAGCGTTTCTCCCTAGAATAATACCAGGCAGGAGATCAACGTCGCCGAGGAAATCTCGGATCCGGTAACCGACTTACCACGGTACATCATTGGCCAAGGAGGCTGGAATGGACAAACCGTTGTGCGTCAACGAAGTAGATCCTGTTTGTGGAATGACTCTCAATCTGGTTGGGACCGTCGAGACGTCCACGTTCGAAGGCAAGACCTATGGCTTCTGCAGCAAGGCGTGCAAGGAGACGTTCGATGGCAATCCGAAGAAGTACATCGAGAACCCAGTTGCACGCAAGAGCATGTCGGAACCCGTGGAGCCCCCGGAGAAGCCGGCTGCACCCATCGAGATGCCGCCACCTATGAAGCCCCCTCTATAAAGCAAAAACCAGTTAGGACAGTCGTGAATAGCAGAGCGGCCGCGAGTATGCGGCCGCTTGTGCATGTCGTGGAATCCCGTCATTCCCACGCGACTCCGTCATTCCCCCGAGCCCTTTTGTCCCTCGCATCCTTTTGTCCAAGATGCGAGGTGTTCTTCAAGGCCCCCGAGCACTTTTTTCCAATGCGGGGGGCTTCTGAGGGGTGCTTTCGCCGCGAAGGCGGGAATCCATCTTGTGTCCCCTCTTTAGGGGGCTTTTCCATATCCAGGAACTGCAGGATTGAGGCGCAGGTCTTGCATCTTGCATGAGCCGATGTGCGCCATTGAATAGAATTATTGAATGACGTAGACTGGAGGTACTCTCTTAAAAGAGCACAGGAAAGTCGGCGCTTAAGGTGCCGAGTTAGCTAAAAAGGAGGTTTTTATCATGGTTAAGTATTTGTCTCAAGAATGGTGTGATCTCTACAAGGAGGAAATCAACAAAAGCAAAGCATATGAAGAGGCCGCCAAGACTTGGGAGGGCGATTTTTATTTTATCACAGAGCCGGGCGGACCCGTTAAGGAAAAAGGTTTCATGTATGTCGATCTTTATCACGGCAAATGCCGGGCTTGTGAAATTGTTACCGACCCCAACAAATACAAACCTGCATTCACCCTTGCAGCTCCCTATAATATTTGGAAGCAAATTGCTACCAAGAAGCTTGATTCTACAAAGGCACTGATCACGAGACAATCCAAACTGACGGGCGACATGGCCAAAATCATGCGCTATACCAAGGCCGCCAATGAGCTTACAAACTGCACGATGCTAGTTCCGACTGAATGGCTGGACTGATAATCTGGCCAGCGAATTATAATAGTTGAAGGAGGCCAATAGATGTGGAATTTTTCCTGTCCTTTGATTGTCTATGGGGATAATTCTCTTGATTATCTGGCGCAGGTCAAAGGGAAGAAAGCGTTTATTGTCACCGACAAGAACATTGTAAAACTCGGCCTGATCAAACCTGTTACTGGTAAGCTCGATGAAGCAAAAATCCAATGGGAAATATTTGATGACGTAGAACCGGAGCCGTCGCTTACCACGATCAAGAAGGGCGGCGTTGCAGTGGGCAAATATCAGCCGGACTGGGTCATCGGCATCGGCGGCGGTTCCTGCATGGATGCCGCAAAAGCGATTATTCTACTTCTGGCGCGGCCGGAACTGGAACCGGAATCCTTATCGGTCCTCGAAGAGTTCAATTTCCGGGCCAAAGCCAGACTGATGGCGATTCCCACCACCAGCGGAACCGGTTCGGAAGCCACCTGGGCTATCGTGCTCACCGACACAAAGGATAATCGCAAACTGGGTCTGGGCTCCACCGAATGCATGCCGGATGTTGCTATCCTCGATCCGGTCATGGTTATGGGCATGCCGCCGCAAATTACGGCGGACACCGGAATGGATGTTATCTGCCATGCGATCGAAGGATACACCTCCACCTGGGGTACCAGTATGACTCTCGGGCCGGGATTGATTGCCACACGGCTGGCGCTGGAATATCTGGTCCGCGCTTATAAAGACGGCGGCGACCTCGAAGCCCGCAAGGAAATGATGAATGCCGCGACAATGGGCGGTATGTCCTTCGGCAATTCCATGGCCGGATTGGCGCATAGCACCGGACATGCCCTCGGGGCGATTTTCCATGTTCCGCACGGACGCGCCGTCGGTCTTTTCCTGCCCTACACCATGGAGTACCTGATTAACGAATCCGCCGAGACAACAGCCCAATATGCCGAAATGGCCCGCTACTGCCATGTCGCATCATCTGGCTCCGACAAGGAATGTGCCTTGGCTCTGGTCGCCAGAGTCCGCGCCCTGGCCGGGGAACTGGGCCAGCCTCTCTCGATCAAGGATTGCGGCGTCGGCCAGGCTGAATATGAAAAGGAGATACCGAGGCTGATCGAAAGGGCGTTAAATGAGGTTATGACCATGACTGTAACCCGCATTCCCGGCGAGGAAGATCTGGGCAGGATATTCAAGTATGCCTACGAAGGCAAGAACATTGATTTCTAAAGACACTACAAATGAATAAAAGGAGGAGACCATGAACGGATACCACAACAGGGTACTGATTGCCGATCTTACCCACGGAACGCTCAGAGATGAGCCACTGAATGAAAGGTATGCGCGCGATTTTCTGGGCAGCACCGGACTGGCCGCGCGCTATCTTTATGATCTGGTCAATGAGCAAACCGATCCTCTGGGGCCGGATAATCCGCTTATCCTGATGCCAGGTCTCCTTAATGGCACGAGCGGTCCCAGCGTCAGCCGCTGGGGCGCCACCGCCAAATCTCCGTATACCGGATTTTATGGCGATGCCAACGCTGGCGCCTGGTTCGGCGCTGAGCTCAAGAATGCCGGGTACGACGGCATTATCCTCCAGGGCCAGTCCACCCGGCCGGTTTATATTTACATCAAGGACGGCGTGGCCGAAATTAGGGATGCGGGCCATCTCTGGGGGAAGGACACCTACAAGACTCAGGAAGAAATCAAGAAGGAACAAGCCGATAATCGCGTGCAGGTGGCCTGTATCGGCCCTGCCTCGGAGAACCTGGTCCTATACGGCAATATCATGTCCGAGCACGGCCACTGTCTCGGCCGGGCGGGACTGGGCTGCGTAATGGGCTCAAAGAAGGTCAAGGCGATTGCGGTGCGCGGCAAGATGAAGCTGCCTATGGCCCTGCCGGAAGAATTCCGCGAGACAGCAAAGCAGGCCATGAAGGAGGTCAAGGAAGGTTTTCTGTCCATGATCATGCACGAAACCGGCACGGCGGGCTGGATTGATTCCGCCATATCCTATGGCGACGGGCCGGCCAGGTATTACACCGCTCCAACTATGCCGCAATCAACAAGAATAAGCGGCGCCGAGCAATTGGAGAAATATCAGATCGAAAATACCGCTTGCTACGGCTGCCCTATTCGTTGCCGCAAGGTGCTGGCGATCAAGGAAGGAAAGTATCTGTATGATAAAGTCGAAGGTCCCGAGTATGAAACCCTGGTGGCATGGGGCGCAATGATGGGGCTGGATCTGGATATGTCCACCGCCGTATATATTAATGAGCTTTGCAACGGGTACGGGTTTGATTCGATCAGCAGCGGTGCCAGCGCGGGCTACGCATTTTATCTTTATAGCCTGGGAGTAATTACCGAAAAGGACACCGGCGGGCTTAAACTTACCTGGGGTAACACGGATGCGGCAATCGAACTGCTGCATCTGATCGGCAAGAACCAGGGATTCGGCGCCGTACTGGCAGGTGGAACCAAACGCATGGCCCAAAAATACGGCCGTCCGGCGGGGGAAGCCGTCCAGTGCAAAGGACTGGAATTTCCCATGCACGATCCCCGGGCGTATCATTCCATGGGCCTGGTTTATGCCACTGCCGCGCGCGGAGCTGATCATAATAAGAATGATGCCTATCAGGTAGACGGTGGAACAAGCCATCCCGATCTGGAACTGGAAATCACCGACCGCTTTGCGGGCGATAAGGCCGCAGGCGTGGAAAAAGGGCAGAACTTCCGGGCGCTGACCGATAACCTGGGCATCTGTCACTTTGCCCAGATACCGTTTAACTTAATGATCGGCATGGTTAATGCCGCCACCGGCTGGAATACGACCGTGGATGAATTATTAAAGGCTGGGGAACGCACTTTCCAGTTGCAGCGCGCATTGTCCTGCAAGCTGGGCGTCACCGCCAAAGACGATGTATTGCCGGAACTGGCCATGAGGCCGATTCCCGATGGCGGGCAGGAAGGCCATGTACCCAACATGGGAAAGATGCTGCCTGAGTATTATGCCATTAGAGACTGGAACAAAACTACCGGCAAACCTTCGAAAAAACGCCTGGAGAGCCTCGGTATGCCTGAAATCGCGGCATCCATCAGGGCAGAATAGTTGTAGTAGAGAGCTCAGTAGGAATAGGAAAAGCTTTCTTGGAGGCATTATTAATGGGTAACGTAGTTGCCTACAATTAATATCAACTTCATCGGGTCGTGGAGGATTTTCTTAGGCGCACGAACCGTAACCGTCAATGTAGATAGTATTGACGATGCTAGAGACTATGTGGAGACTAATTTCGGCCCCGTATTTGAGAAAAAGATTAAGTCCATTGGAGGTAGTAAAAAGCAGTCCATTTGGGATAACAGTAATATCCTGCTCAACGGCACAAACATAAAGTTGTTGAATAGAATAGACTTTAAAGATGGCGACAAGCTCGATCTGTTGCCTAAAGTAGCCGGTGGTTGAGAAGACGATGTCGAATCTGGCCAAGGATCAACCTCTTGATATAATGATTCGTAAGCTTTCCAAAAGCTTAGTGACGCCCGACAAGAAGAAAATGCGGGTTATAGACCTGCAAAGTGTTCGGCTTATTTCCTCCAAAGAAAAGGTTACCCGTCGGGAAGTCGAGATTTTCTGTCTTGAAAACAATGTAGTTCCCATCCGGTATTTGCGCAACATAGGCACAATAGGCCTTGAAGGGCAGTTAAAACTGCTTCGCTCCACGGTTGCCGTCTGTGGAGCGGGTGGCCTGGGGGGAACGATCATAGAATTACTCGCCAGACAGGGTATCGGCCATTTAGTTATCATTGACAATGACAAATTTGTAGAAAACAATCTTAACAGACAGATAATAGCCACAGAGAGTGATCTGCGGAAATCCAAAGTTAAAGTTGCGGCTGCCCGGGTTAAGAAAATCAATTCCGCCGTTGTGATTTCCGCTGTTAATAAGACCATTAATTCCAAGAACATTAAAGAAATAATAATAGATGCAAGCGTGGTACTTGACGGGTTGGACAATTTGAAAACCCGCCGGATTGTGGCCCGTGCCTGTGATGAATTGGGAATTCCCTTTGTTCACGGAGCTATAGCCGGTTTCAGCGGTGAGCTGATGACCATCTTTCCGGGAGATAAAGGGCTTAACGATATTTGGGGTTTATCCGCCGATGAAAACGGATGCGGGATTGAAACGTATACAGGCAATCCCGCGGCAACTGCGGCGGTAATTGCCGCCTGGGAAGTACAGGAAGCGATAAAAATAATTACGGGGATCGGGACTCCGGTTCGTAACCGTCTCATATTTTTGGATTTTGCTGACGGTACCTTTGACGAAATATCCTTATTATGAAATTCTGAACGGGAATCCATCCTGTGCCCCCTGTTCACGGGGGCTTTGCCATATCCGGGGGAATTGCAGGGCGAGGCAATACGAGGTCTTGCAATTTGCATCTCGTCGTCCAAACTATGTACAATAAGCGGTGGGGTGTGATATAGTGAACAAGCAAAGAAGTGTTGAGAGGTTGGATTGCCTGTGACAGCCTTGCTGGGCGTCCTTCCCGAGGTGGTGTACCTTGCCGTGTGTTTCATAGCCGGCACATTCATGGGGAGTTTCGTTGGAGTCCTGACCTATCGCATACCGCGCGATGAACAGTGGGTCAAGGGGCGGTCTGTCTGCCCGGCCTGTGGTCATCAGCTACGCGCTCTCGACCTTGCCCCGGTCTGGAGCTATGTGTTTCTGCACGGGCGTTGCCGGTACTGTCATGCGCGGATCGGTGCCCGGTACCTCTGGACCGAGGTGTGTACCGGCCTGTTGTTTGTCGGGCTGGGCTGGGGTCTGGGGTGGAGTGTCGATGCCCTGAAGTTCGCCATCATGACAGTCCTTGCGCTGGCAGTCGGTATCATCGACTTCGAGACGGGTCTCGTGCCCGACGCGGTCGTCTTGCCCGGGACCGCCATCGGTCTGGTCTTCGGCGCGTTGGCAGGATGGCATGGTCTGCTGGGAGCGGCAGGGGGAGCGGCAATCGGTGCGGGCCTTTTCGCAGTGATTATCCTGTTCTCGAGAGGCGGCATGGGCTGGGGTGATGCAACCCTGGGGCTCATGCTCGGCGCGTTCTTGGGCTGGCGGCTGTCTGTCGTCTTTCTGCTGCTTGCCTTCATCATCGGGGCGTCTGCAGGGATTGTTCTCATGGTTTTCTTCAAGAAGAAAGGAAAAGACTCAATGCCCTTCGGCCCCGCTATGGCCGTGGGCGCATATGTCGCAGCTGTTACGGGAAATGACCTGATCACCTGGTACCTGACAACCCTGTTCCACAGGTAGAAATCTGACGGTCGAGCGTACAAGGAGGCACCCTGTGTTTGGGCTAGCAAACAAGGCAACACCGATCATTGGAGTAGATATTGGATCGAGTACCATCAAGGTGGCTCAGTTCAAGCGAGACAAAAATGCACTGAGCCTGGTCAACTTCGGCGTTGTTCCAACCCCCGAGGGGTCCATCGAAGAAGGGAAGATAGCCAAGGGCGATGTCATCAGCGAAGCGCTGGGCTCCCTGCTCTCGCTGCATTCCTTTGTGGGCAAGCGTGTGTCCGCTTCGGTCTCGGGCCAGATGGTGACAGTCAAGCAGGTCACCGTGGATGAGATCCCCCGTCAGCCTCTCGGGGACATTGTGAAGTGGGAGATGGAGAAGCACCTCTCCTATCCCATCGAGGAGGCGGTGTTTGACTACCAGGTGCTGTCCCGGACGCAGACGGACGACGGTGGCATCAAGGCCAACTGCCTGGTCGCCGCTGTGCCGCTCGACATCGTCAACGCGCTGGTCGACCTTATACGCAAGACGCACCTGGAACCGGTGTTCATCGAGGTGGAACCCTTTGCCGAGTTACGCCTGGTGGACTATGTTGCCTACAAACGACCCGATCTGGACGCAAAGACGATCGTCATGGTCAACATCGGGTCGACCCTCACGTCCATCAATGTTGCCGATCAGTCCATGATCCGGCTCACACGCATGATCCCGTTCGGAGGCGCGCGGATCTCGCAGACGATCGCGTCGGCTCTGGGCATCAACACGGAGCGTGCAGAAGAGCTGAAGCGGGAGTCCGTCAATGTGGACCCGAATGCCAATCTCGAAGCCGGCACCGAGGCAGAACGTGCTACATCCGCAGCCTTGCGCATCATCGACGAGCTGGTCCTCGAGATCCACCGTTCGCTCAACTACTATACGACACGGTTCGAAAGCGACCGCCCCCTGCACCTGATCCTGGCGGGTGGTACGGCTAACCTGAAGGGCATCGCCGACTATGTCGAACTGTCGACTGGATTTACGGTTGAGATCAACCGTCTGCTGCTTGATGTTGCCAAGTACGACCCGAGCATGTTTTCGGAATCCTATCTCAGTGCGATGGCTCCCATGTTCAGTGTGGCTACGGGCCTTTCGCTCCGCGAGTTCGAGGCCACGGCTGCCAGAAAGCCCTCTGGCCGGAAGCAGCTCAAGCGTGTCAAAGCCGGCGAAAGCCTGCTGACGTATCGCCCTGGTTCGGAGGGACTGTGATGATTACCATCAACCTTGTTCCAAACGCACGGAGACGGAGACAGACGCAACTCACCCACGAGGACAGGACGCTCATCTTCATCGTGCTTGCCGTCCTGGTCGTGCTTGCCGCATCATATGGCTATGCGAGGTGGATCGTAGCGCAGGAAACAAACCATCTGGCTGATCTCAACGTGCAGATTGCTGCTCTCGACAGCGAGCAGAAACTGCTCGACCTCAACAGGGCGCTCGCCCAACGCTCCATGGCAATGGAAACCAACATCGTCACGGCAGTGCAGTTGCAGGTTAATACGAACCAGCTCCTGGATGACCTTGCGAAGGACCTTCCTAAGGTATGCACCCTGACCCAGACGGACATCACGGTACTCCCCGGGACCGTCGTACTCTCGGCCAGCAGCAGTCAGTTCGTGGACCTGGTGCGCTTCTTCAATGCGCTCAGCGCCGACACGAAGTTCAAGGATGTGCACATCGACGGCTACCAGATCCCGTACGGCACCGGCGCAGTGGTCCAGGGCCTGCAGGCACAAGCGACTATGAACCTGACGTTGACTTGGGTGGGGGGAGGCAAGAATGGGTAGGAACATTCCGGTCAGACTTGTCGTTGTGATCCTTCTGCTCGGCGTCATCTGCTTCTTCTACTACCGCTACGGGCTGAGCCCTCAGCTCGTCCAGCTCGGGGACCTGCGCGATCAGGCCACGACGGCTGACGCGAAGTTGTCCACGCTCAGAGAGGTCCAGGGGCTGCACGACGCATTTGTGAGGCAAAACGAGTCCTATTCAGTCTGGATCGACCAGCTTGCACAGATCACGCCCGTGGTGTTCGATCAGCACGAACACACACGCTTTCTGCTCGACCTTCAGGCGGTCGGCAAGGCCAGCGGCATCACATATACCAGCATCCAGATCTCGGACGCCTCCATGGGCCAGGGCGCCGCTGCCGCTCAGCCGGCAGAGGTGAAGCTTGCCAAGACCGTCGGCGTCACCATGAACTTCACGGCGAAGAACTACGCGACCATGCGGCAGTTCCAGGACACGTTCCGCACGAAGTTCAAGTATGTCATGGTCTCTTCGAACCTGACCATCTCGCACGGCACCCTCGGACTGCCCGGTGAGAGCAACCCGTATACTTGTTCCATGACTGCGTGGATGGTCCTGAGCCCTGACGCCACGATCGTCGGTGCGCCGGCTCCTGTAGCGCCGGTTCCTCAGCCGGACGTGGTGCAATAGGAGGCGTGTGATGGCACAGAAAGCAGTAGTGAAGACCAACGTTCAGACGGTTCCGCCGGGCAAGAAGGTTGCGCCGCGTCCGCGGAGGCAACCCGGAGTCAAGATTTCGGCAGGGACCTGGATCTTCATCGTGGTCCTGCTGGCCGTTTTCTCTGTCTGGAATTTCTACTTCCTGCCTCGCATGGGGCAGACGCCTGTCACGCCTCCCCCGCCTCAGGTGTTCCAGATCGCTCAGCACAAGAACCTGGATCTGGTCAACACCCAACTCAAGACGAGGCGGACGTTCCTGACCGTGACGTTACAGCCGATCCCCGGCGAGACAGGCAAGACTAATCCATTCGAATAGCACAGACACGAGGAGATGGACTATGAAAAATGAGTACTTTGGCAAGAGGATTAGACAGCTGCAGGGGCGCATGGCCGCCGCGAACGTAGACGCCTTCTTCACGCTTGCGGCATCCAGCATGCGCTATCTTACTGGTTTCACAGGAGAAGAAGGTTTCCTCCTCGCGCTCCATGACGGCATGCACCTTGTCGTCGACGGCCGGTTCACGACGCAGGCGCGGGAAGAGTGCCCCTGGTTAGACGTCACCCTGTACACGGGGCACTTCAGCAAGTCGATTGCGAACCTGCTTGTCGCAGGTCATGCTCATTGGCTCGGGTTCGAGAAGGAGCGCGTCTCCTTCGTGCAGGCGGAGGAGATGCGTGCCGCGTTCCCGTCGGTGACCATGGTCCCGACTGAGAGCGTGGTCGAAGGCATGCGCATCGTCAAGGATACGCATGAGCTCGACAAAATGCGTGCTGCGGGGCGCATCGCGGACAAAGCATTCAACGCGATGATCGGCCAGTTGAAGGTCGGCATGACCGAGAACGATGTGGCGGCTCTGCTCGAATACGAAATGCGCAAGGCGGGCGCTCAAGGTACCAGTTTCTCGACCATCGTCGGGTCGGGAACTCGTGGGGCACTGCCACATGGGATCGCTTCCGGCAAGGTCATCCGGAGAGGCGAGGTCATCGTCATCGACTTCGGCGTCAACTATGAGGGATACATGAGCGATTGCACCAGGACCGTGGCACTCGGCAAACAACCCGCCGGCGTGCTGGACGTCTATGCAAAACTGCGTGCAGCGCAGCAGTTGGGTCTTGACTGCATCAAAGCAGGCGTGAGCTCTCGTTCCATCGACACGGCCGTGAGAGGCAAGCTCGGCGAGAGCGAACTGGCGCAGTACTTCACACATGGCCTGGGGCATGGCGTGGGACTCGAGATTCATGAAGCGCCTCGCCTTTCCCAAGGAACAGACACGGTGCTCGAAGCTGGACAGGTCGTCACCTGCGAACCGGGAGTTTACCTTCCTGGACGTTACGGCATGCGCATCGAGGATTCGGTCATCGTGACAGCGACTGGGTTCGAGTCATTGACGGAGCTGCCCAAGGAACTGGTTCTCCCCTGAGCGCCCCAGATTGTGGCGGCGTTAAGGGCGTGAACGCTTGACGCAGCGCTTGTTGACATGTACAATAGCCACGATTGACAGCCGAGTGCCAGGAGGTTAGACGTTGATTTCCGCCAATGAATTGCGCACAGGTGTTACGTTTGAGATAGACGGTCAGGCGTTTTCCGTCATTCAGTTCACGCACATCAAGCCCGGCAAGGGCTCTCCATTTGTCCGCCTGAAGATGAAGAACCTCATGACCGGCAACGTCATCGAGCAAACCTTCCGTCCCGACGAGAAGGTCAAGAGCGCATATCTCGAGCACAAGAAGATGCAGTATTTGTACGATACCGACGGCATCTACACCTTCATGGACTCCGCAACCTACGAGCAGATCAGTCTGACCAGGAATGACCTTGGCGATGGGGCCAACTATCTCATCGAGAACATCGTTGTGGACGTTGTGTACTTCCTCGAGAAGCCGGTCAGCGTCGAGCTGCCCACATTCATCGAGGCGATCATCACGCACACTGAGCCGGGTATCAAGGGTGATACCGCTACGGGCGCCAACAAGACCGCGGAGATCGAGACCGGGTTCTCGCTTATGGTTCCGCTGTTCGTCAATGAAGGCGACAAGGTCCGCATCGACACGCGCAGCGGAGAGTATCTCGAGAGGGTCAAATAAGTCTATGGACAAAGTCCTTATCACTGACGCTGCACTGGAGTCTCTCATCGTCCACGCCTGTCTGTCCATCGATGGCGTGAAGTCAATGTGGAAGGGCCTCAAGGAGCACTTTGCATTCTGGGACCGCGAGGGTTACGAGCCTCACGGCGTGAGTATCACGCGAAGCGGCCTTGAGCTGACACTCGACGTGTTCATCGCCGGACGATTCGGGATGGACCTTCGCAAGCTTGCCGGCAGTGTGCGGAGCGCTGTCGCCAAGGAAGTTGAAGCCTCCACTCCGTATCACATCCAGGAGGTCAACGTCCATATCGCCGACGTGCGGGCCTGACGCATGGCGACGGCTCAGGGAGTTCAGAACCGCCGGCGCTCGCGCGAGATAGCACTGCAGGTTCTGTACAGTCTGGCGCAGGGCAACGTCTCGTGTGACCAGACGTTCGACATGTATGTTCATGAGGCCCCGCTCGTGCAGGCGTACGCGCTCAATCTCATCCAGGGAGTCCAGGCTCATCAGGAAGCCATTCTGGCTGAAGTGGGCACACACACGGAGAACTGGAGCATCGACAGGGTCGCTGTTGTGGACCGCGTGATTCTTTCGATCGCCGTTTTCGAGATGAAATATGGCAAGCCCCCGATCAAGACGGCCATTGCGGCCAATGAGGCCGTTGAACTGGCCAAAGAGTTTGGCGGTGCTGAATCCGGGAGTTTCGTAAACGGTGTCCTGCGTGGTGTCGGAGGCGCGGGGGACTGACCGAGCGGGCGCCCTTGAAGAATCTGGTTGCGGACGTGTCCGGCATGGTGCAGGGAGTGGGGTTTCGACACTTCGTGGAACAGACAGCGATTGAGCTCGGGATCGATGCCAGAGCCGACAACATGGATGACGGTACTGTGCACATTGTCGCATCGGGCGACGAACAGCGGCTCTTGCGCCTGGTGGAACTGGTCAGGCAAGGGAGCCGTTACTCATCTGTGGACCACGTCGACTACGTGATCACGGATCGTTGCGGGTAGACGGAAGGGAGCTGACATGGACATCAGGGACCATCTCAACGAGGAAGCGCACTATATCGACGGAGTGCTGGCCGACTGCCTTGCTCCGCTCCAGGGATCTGTCATGCATGCAGCGATGTCCTATGCGTTGCTTTCTCCGGGCAAGCGTGTTCGGCCTGCTCTCTGTCTTGCTGTCTATGAGGCATGCACCCGTGACAGGGAGCGCATCAAGCCGGTCCTTGCTGCCATCGAAATGGTACACGCCTACTCCATCATTCAGGATGACCTGCCGTCAATGGACAACAGTGACCTGCGGCGCGGCAAGCCGACGACGCACAAGGTCCACGGCGACGATATGGCGCTTCTGGCTTCCGACGCACTGCTGACCCTGGCATTCGAGGAGCTTTCGTGCGCGCAGATGGTTGGTGCTTTCGGCGCTGAGCGGTGCCTCGATGCGGTACGGACGATGGCCACTCTAGCGGGTGCAGAGGGTCTCGTCGGCGGGCAGGCGATGGACATCATCACCTCCAGCGACGAACACGTCGAGCTGGGCACGATCGAGTACATCCACAAGAACAAGACTGCCGCACTTATCCAGGCTTCGGTGCTGCTTGGTGGCATTTTCGGCTGTGCCAGCGAGACTGACATGGGCAGACTGCGTGCATTTGGCGAGAGTTTTGGCATGGCGTACCAGATCGTGGACGACATCGCGGACGCCAGTGCGACCGAAGCGCAGACCGGCAAGACAGCCGGCCAGGATGTCAAGAACCGGAAAGCGACCTATGTGACTGTGCTGGGACTGGCTGATGCAAGGGAGAAGGCATTGCAGTACCTGGCGAACGCCCGTGAGTCCGCACTCGCGCTGGACAGCGGGGGAGACTTCCTGACCGGCCTCGTCGACCTTCTTGCGGAAAAGGCTCGAAGTTGATTCTTGAGCACGTTTCCACTCCTGCCGACATCCGGGAGCTGGACATCGCAGAACTCCGGACGCTGGCGGCCGAATGCAGGCAGGTCATTCTCGACACGTGCTCGATCAACGGTGGGCACCTTGCGTCGAATCTGGGAGCCGTCGAGCTGACGATCGCACTCCACATGACGCTGGATACGCCGACGGACCAGCTG
>DASVKR010000084.1:0-4961 GCA_036385275.1 Candidatus Cryosericum sp.
CCTCCACTACCAGGAACAGCTGGATGAGATGGCCAAGAGAAGACAATCCTTGGTGATCAAGAAACGGGGCAGCTACGTGTACATTACTGGTGAGTTTACGACCTGATGCTTCAGGTACATTATTACGTGAGTTGACACGCAGGTCGACCAAGGCTGGCTGGGCCCATGACGGGGAGCGCAGAATAGCATCAAGGCCCCTGCTGACGCAGGGGCCTTGGGCGAACATATGAAAGAGTGGGTTCTACAGACCAGTGAGTGTGGTCGGAGCTGCGTTGCTGCCTGACCATCCACCCATCATACCAGTACGGAAACCACGGCCAGTACTCTGCCCCTCACTTCGACCGCCAGGCATGCCGCAACCACTACGGAAGCCGCCTGCCGCAATCGCAACCTTCTTGCCGTCAGCACCCGTGAACGAGGTAGCCATGATCGTGTTCACGTCCATCGGGGTCTTGAAGCCTTCGACCTTGACCACATCGTCGACCTTCACGGTGATAGTGTTCGCATCATGTCCGAGGACCACTGTCACGATGGTACCGTCGGCCTGTTTGACCTTGATCGTTGCCATTGCTTTTGGAGTCGGCTTCGTCGTATCACCAGTCGAGGGGGTTGTTGTCGTGGGCGTATTGACTTCAGTAACGGTTCCTGCGACGCTCACCGTCTCGATGTTGGGTGTCCCGTCGGCCTTGCGCAGAGTGACGGTCTTGCCATCCGCGCCGATGAACGTCCAGATCTGCAGTTCGTTGACACTGTTTTGCGTTTCAGACGTCCCTTCGACAGTGACGGTGTCACCAACCTTCATCGTGATACCCGCGGCTTGCTCGCGGCCGAGTTCGAGCGTGTAGACTGTCCCATCAGCATTGTCCTTGATCTTCGCATAGCCCTCAGGTCCACGGCGGAACATGCCCATGAAACCCTTGCCGGACTCAGCAGTGCTCGCAGTCGAAACCTCCGTCACCGTGCCTGTCACCGAAATGACATCGACACTGGTTCCCTGTGGCGTCGTCACGGTCCGTACCTTGGTCGCTGCTGAAACTATGGCGATGCCGCCCATAAGGAGCCCGGCGATGACAACTGCCAGGACAACCTTTCCGAACGCTTTCCTCATAGTGTTCTCCCTTCTTACGGGGTCACCCCCGGAGTACAGCATCCATGGATGTTGCCACCTGTAGTACGCCCCGCAGAGGGGTTTCGTACGCGCTAGCCTGTGAAGAACGCGGGCGTTGGTCGTGATGCGGCTTTGCCGAGTGGCTAGCCCACCTGGATGCACCACATGGATAGGGAGACGTCCCAGAAACCCTCGAACACCGTGGCAAGCGCGTCGTCGCGCCTGCGCATTCCTGCAATGTAGAGGAGAGGGATGCAGTGCTTGTCGGTCGGGACCGCCAGGTCGGGGGAACGGTGCTGCCGTCCGGTACCGTGTCAGCTCCTCGAGGTGCCCGGACTCGACACAACCCGCAACCCAGCTGTCGAACGACTGCGCTCACACGTCCGCAAGAATGACGGGCAAGCACAACAGGTCAGCTGCAGCGAAACCACGGGAGGGACAGGAGTGAAGCTGGGAACCGAGATCTATGGAGCGGCAAACTCCGCCGTGAACGTGATCGTCTCCCCGGCGCGACCAAGCTGGGAACCCACCGGCGCAACGCTGAGCAGCCTGGCGTCAGGGGGTCCGCCGCCGGTCACGGTAAGGGTGTAGACACCTGGGCGCACGAAGACTTCGTACGGAACCATTGAGCCAGTCCACTGCTGCGCCCCATTCAAGCGGAAGGCGAGGCGCCCCGACCATGCCGTCCCCTTCTGAGTCGCCTGGATGTGGACAACGATCTCACCGTCCGGCGCCATAACGCGCCTGATCTGTCCGAAGAACATCGGCAGTACCATCCCCAGAACAACACAGAAGGCCAGGAAGACCGGCAGGCCACGCTTCACCTTCGACAGTTTCTCCGAATCGCGCCAGCCCGAGCGTACCTGTTCCAGTCTGGCCGAAGACGTCGCCTTGTAGCGGGACCGGGCATAGTAGCGAGCCTCGTCAGCACTTCTGGATGCGCGAGGAGCCGTCGTGTATGAACTGCGTGACTTGTAGAGTCGCATGGTTTCCCGTCAGTAGTGTATCAGGCTCTGCCGTCAGACCAACCTTGCTCACGTGCGTCACACGCCGTGACCGATCCAGGCTCGACCGGTATCACGGCATGATCCGAGTAACTGCACCTGTCTTCTTGCTAACCTCGTACCAGCCGAAAGTCGCTGTGTGCGACATGCCTCCACCTTCCTCCACGACCTCGTAGACATAGACGGTGTACACAGCGGCATCCTCGGAATCGATCTCGACGACAGCCCGGTTCTGCGCGTTCTGACCCTTCACAAACGTGACCCATGCCCCAACCTTGACGTCCTCCGACACACGAGTCATAGCTTCGTTTGCTGAGAGAACACCTGCGTTCTCGGACGGAACGTGGCACCCAGTTCCGGCAAGCGTGATCATGATCATCAGCATTGTCAGTTACAGAACGACTTCTCGTCCCCGAACCCGCCCGCTGCCGGCCAGCCCTGTCACGATTCCGGCACAACTTACCTTCTGCGCCTGTGTGCGGCCTCTCACCTCCGGAACAGCGTCTGGAATCCCTTGGCGAAGGCAACCATGCCCAGCATGAGGCCACCGACCCAGATGATGCCACCCCCCTGAAGCGTCCACGCTGTCGCCTCAGCGGGCGTCTGTGCCTGCAGCAACAACACCCTCTGGTACAGCTCAAGGCCGCAGAGGGCAAAGACACCTGCGCTCAGGAGCGCCGCGAGGATGACCGACAGCCATCCCCGTACGGCGAGCGCGATGACCCCGCTCACCAGGCACAGGAGCCCCAGCCCGACGTTCAGCAGGTTCTGCAGGTTCAGCGGGGTCCCCTGCTTGCTGTGGAACATTCCCTGCGCAGCCAGCATGGCTACGCCACCAAGGATGGCGATGAACCCACCACCAAGACGCTTGGCCGATGTGGCACCACGAGAGCGCTGATAGCCGGGAGATGCTGTCGCCTGGGGATTCCCAGACGGAGCAGGGCTGGCATAGGGGTTCCTGGGCGCCACTCCGGGTCCGCCGTAGGGCGCCGCCTGTGCGGGCTCGGAGGCTGACATGGCGGGTCGGGACACAGGTGCCGTACTATACGGCCCTGCGCTGACAGGTTGGGGGAAGGGTTCCTGAGTCGGAGGTGCCGGAGCCACCTGCTGGACGCCAGCCACAGGGGCCGGATTCTGGCCAGCGACGTCGGCTCCGCAATTCGGGCAATGTTTCGCTTCGGGCGGTAGAGGTTTGCCACATTCGATACAGTACTTCACAGGTTCCATCGTTGGTCCTCCAGGGCAGTCTCGTATTCTCCGTGCAGGTTCGACGGTCATGCGTCATCCTTGTTGCGCTCAGTATACGGGGTAGGCAATGCGCTTCAAGGACGACTGCGACGCCTGATTGAACGCTCACTTGACAGGACGGTCCGCAAGGGCATGATGAAATGATTAGTGGGGAGTGCAGCCCGGACGCGCGAACCATTAGCTCGTCGAACGGCAGATGCACGGTATCACCCCAGAAAGGACCAGGATGAACAACGATCTCAACTATCAGGGCTCGGATCTCATGCTCGACCGTCTGCCTCTCGCCAATATCGCGAAGGATTACGGCACACCTGTCTACGTCTACGCGGCCTCCTCGATCCGCAGGCAGGCCGTCCGTCTCATGCAGAGTCTGGGCACGATCGGATCACTCCGTTACGCCGTCAAGGCCAATGCAAACCCCGCACTCCTTGCGCTCATCTTCAGCATGGACTTCGGGGCCGACACGGTGAGCCGGGGAGAAATCCAGGCAGCCCTGGATGCCAGCTGTCCTGCGGACCGCATCGTCTTCTCCGGCGTAGGAAAAACACAGGAAGAACTGGCATTTGCGCTGGACCTCGGCATCTTCATCAACGCCGAAAGCGAGGAGGAGCTGGCTGCGATTGCTCGCCTGCAAGCGGGTGCCCATGTCGGCATCCGCATCAACCCCGGCGTCGATGCACACACCCATCGGTATATCACCACCGGGACGGAGGAGACCAAGTTCGGCATCCCGATCGACGCTGCCCCTGACGCGTTCCGGCTGGCCATGGATGTAGGGCTCGTTCCCGACACCATTTCCTGCCATATCGGCAGCCAGATCACGAGCCTTGAACCCTATCGCAAGTCTCTGGCGCGCCTGCTGGAGCTCCGTGACTCCCTGATGAGCGATGGTATCCCTGTGAGCGGCCTGGACATGGGAGGAGGATTCGGCATCAACTATGGGGAAGGCGCCGACTTCGCTGTGGAGGACCTGCAGGCCCTCCTGCGCCGCGATGTTCCCCAAGGCATGAAGCTGTGGTTCGAACCAGGCAGGTACATTGTGGGACATGCAGGCACGCTGGTGACACGTGTCCTCTACCGCAAACGCTATGCCAGGACGTTTGTAGTTGTGGACGCCGGCATGAACGACCTCATTCGTCCCGCGCTGTACCAGGCTCATCATACAATCCTCGCGGTGACCCGGAGGGATTCGGAACCAACCCCGTGCGACATCGTCGGCCCCGTCTGCGAGTCCGCAGACTGCTTCGCCCGGGACGTCCCCATGCCACTGCCTGAGCAGGGAGATCTTCTTGCCATCTGCGACACGGGCGCGTATGGATGGTCCATGAGTTCAACCTACAACGGTCGCGCTCTGCTGCCAGAAGTCCTTATCGACGATGGAGAGCCAGTCCTCATCCGCAAACGCGGCCTCTGAGCCTTCCCTGAAGGGGACACTGAGCGACCGAACCAGTGAACCCCCCGCATCGCTGCCGGGGGTTCGATGTTACTCTGTATCCATCCTACTTTATGCCAAGCTTGCTGTAGAGCTGATTCCGTGTGATGGGAAGGACGTAGACGTTGACCGATCGGCGGCCCCAGTCGCACGCGTCGCCGTACGAGTT
>DASVKR010000085.1:0-3268 GCA_036385275.1 Candidatus Cryosericum sp.
ACGTCGGGTACCACATGTTCCTTTCAATGGTCGAGGAGGAGATCATGCGGGTACGGGGACAGTACTCTGAGCCTGTTGCGAAACCCGTGATCATTCTTGGGATGTCTGCCTTCATCCCTGAGTCCTATGTAGCCGACTCAGGGGAACGGCTGGCGCTCTACAACGCTGTCGAACGGGCTGGCGGGCAGGATCTGACATCACTCGAAGAGCGGACCGTCGATCGCTATGGAGCTCTTCCTGCTGAGGTATCGGGGATCTTCGCGCTGAAGCGCCTCGAACTGTCACTGATTCCGCTTGGCGTGTCGTCCGTCAAAGAATCGGGGCACGTGCTTGTTCTGGAATTCGTCAGTGAGGAAGCGGCCAGACGATTCCTTCGCGCGCATATCGACCAGGCCGCCCACGCCCGAACTGTGCGGGACTCGGTGGTCCTTCCCATGAATGAAGACCAGAGGGCGCTCCCACTGCTTTCACAGTTGCTTTCGGGATCGGAAACGGTACACTGAGAACATGGAAGAGTACGAAATACGCATCATTACGGAGCAAGACCCTCACCTGCAGTCTCTGATCGACACTGGACGGCGCTTTGCCTTGGCGGTACCGGCTGGAACACATGCTCTGGTCTGTGCGTCGGCCTCCAGTCTCCGATCTCTGCCAACCTCGGCCCAAACCCTGCTGGATCCGCTAGAGGCGATCGGTTTCCTGGCGTGGATACGTTTTGCAGGTCGGCACTATGGCATGATCATCTGTTTGTGTTCCGTCGACATGGCGCCCGTTGTTGCAGGGCTTCTCGGCCGGTTGCCTGGACTGGCTCATGCTCCGACAATCGAGCCCAATGCCCTGACTCAGGAGGCGATACGGCTGGCCGACGTTCTCTGGCCCCTCGTTGGCACCCAGTATACGACTCTTGAGGAGTTCAGGCTGCTCATTGCCGAATTGCGCCAGAAGTGTCCATGGGACCGCCAGCAGACGCATGTGTCCCTTCTGGATACGCTTCTTGAGGAGTCCTACGAGGTGGCTCTCGCCATACAGAGAGACTGCACCGACAACCTCGAAGAGGAGCTCGGGGACCTGCTGCTGCAGGTATTCATCCAGTCGGAAATAGCTCGCGAGGAAGATGGATTCGACATCTGCGACGTGATTCGGACCAGTGACGACAAGCTGACATTCAGGCATCCGCACGTTTTCGGCAACACGTCTGTGACATCGAGCGACCAGGTGCTGGAGAACTGGCAGAAGCTCAAGACCCTTGAGGGTCGGAAGAGGCACTTTGTCGACAGTGCGAAACTGCTTTCGTCCATCGAAAACGCCTTGCTGTCCCAGGAAACTGCCCGTTCCGGCGGGTTTGATTTCGAATCAGCGGACCAGGCCTATGGCAAGCTGCTCGAGGAGTCCCGCGAGTTGGGAGAGGAACTGAACGCAGCATCGAGGGACGAAGATGCGCTGGCCATGGAGCTGGGGGACGTTTTCTTCTCTGCACTCAATGTCGCGCGGCTTTCCGGTGTCAACCCTGTCAAGGCCCTGCAGCATTCATTCGACAAGTTTCGCGACCGATACGGTCGCGTCCGTGCGTATGCGACCCAGCAGCAGGTTGACATCTCGACAGCATCTCCTGACGAACTGGAGCGGTTATGGCAACTGGCGAAGAACGCATAGATGGCAGTCGCCCGGTGACCGGGACGAGCGGTGAACATACCGAGCCTGTCACGTCAGGCGCGGAGGCCAAGGTCGTTATCCAGCCTGAGGTCGTTGCTGGAGGTCCTCAATCTCTACCGCCGGCGCCCGATCGCCCGGAGATCACCAACGTCTGGAGTATAGTCTGGAAGCTTCTCGCAGCATTGGGATTTGGAGCGCTTGGTATTTTTGCTCTCTCACTCATTTCGCACCAGATGAACGTCGTGACAGTGGTGAGGTCCCTCAATCCCGAGTATATCCTGGCCGCAGTCATCCTCATCTTCCTTGAAATCGTCTTTCAGGCACTGCGGCTGCAGGCGATCCTTCGCTCGGTCGACCTGCGGATCGCGTTCCGCACCGCCATGCGTAACATCCTCGTGGGTGAGTTCTTTGCCAGGGTGACACCGTTCGAGGCGGGCGGGGGTGAGCCGGCGCAGATCTACATGCTGTTCAAGGACGACTCGATCAACGTGGCAGATTCGACGATGGTGTTTGCCATCAAGGCGATCCTGTCGGGTGCTTCCCAGATGGTCGTTCTCGTTTTTGTGCCGGTCTGGCTGTTCTTCTCCGGCAAGAGCCTCGGGGTGGGCAACCGGTTCCGTCTCATTCTCTATATCGGCATAGCAGCCTACGTAGCTAACTTCGGTTTCCTCGTGTTCTGTCTCACTCGCTTGCAGTGGATCAACGATTACATCAACAGGCTGGTCCTGCGTGGGACGCAGACCCTCACGGTGCGAGGAAGGTTCTGGCAGCGAATTGCGCGTCGTATACAGAAATTCACAAATGATACGCTGCGCGCACGAGAGACAGCCATCAAGGCCAACCGACCAATGCTCGTCGCAGGCCTGGCCTACAGTTTTGTCTCCTGGGGTCTCCTCGTGCTGACGCCGATCATCCTGCTCTACGGTCTTGGCATTACATCGTCGATCACCCAGATTGTTGTGGCAACCCTCATCTACTACATCGCCGTATCCTATTTCCCCACCCCTGGCGCCTCTGTCGGAGCCGAGCTCGGGGCGGTGGCCCTGTTTGCAGCGTTTGTTCCAAATGGCATCCTGGGGGCTTTCATCCTTATCTGGCGTTTTTTCGATCACTATGTCAAGATGGGTGCCGGCGGCATTACGGCCCTCGGCGAATTCATATTGGGCCCGGCTCGTCATCGCAGGCAGCATCGACAGGCGGACAAGGACACCAGCGCAAAGGAAGGGACGGATAAACCATGAAGAAGAGAGCCATCGTCATTGTTCTGGACAGCGTCGGCATCGGGGAAGCCAAGGATGCATTCATGTATGGGGATGGTGGTTCAGACACGCTTCGCCATATCTATAAGAGCGTGCCGGGTTTTCGTCTCCCTCATCTCGAAGAACTTGGCCTGAAATATCTGCTTGACCGGCACTTTGACAGTCCCACTGGATCGTTCGGGATCATGGAGGAGAAGGCCAAGGGGAAGGATTCCATAAGCGGTCACTGGGAGATGATGGGGCTGATATTGACAAAGCCGTTCCCCACGTATCCCAACGGATTTCCACCTGAGGTTATCGACGCCTTCGAAAAGCGCTTCAACACCAAGGCCCTGGGCAACCGGCCAGAATCCGGG
>DASVKR010000086.1:0-19508 GCA_036385275.1 Candidatus Cryosericum sp.
TCGGCCATCTGCTGGACCGTATAGCCTTCGGGGAACGTCACGCGCACCGTCAGAGGCGAACCCGCCACAAGGAGCTGGTACAACGCCTCCATGTCATCGACACCTTTCAGCGCATAGCGTCCTTCACGCAGCGAGCCGCCGCGTTTCAGCCGCCAGTACCAGCGCAGAGCCTGGGGACTGGACGTCATGCCAAGGTCAAACACCCGTTGGCTGACCGTAGTCACACTGTCCGCGGGGCGGACATCGACATATGCGCTGGGCCCTTCGGCCGGCACGATGTGGATGAATCTCACCCATGCGACTGCCCCGGCGATGATCGCGAGGATCAGCAGGACGCTGACGAGGCGCGCAGCCCTGACTCGCACGCCGCGCCGTGACCGATCGGGGGTTGGTCCCCCGACCTCATGCGTGTTCTGGGTCTCTTCGTCCATGTCAGACGCCTTCACTCGGCACCGTTGACGCGCGGTCCAGATAGCCCTGCAAGATGTAGACCGCCTCCCATTGATCCTTGGTGGCGCGGTCGGCAACACGCGACAGCCCCTCGCTCGCCGCGGCCCGCCCGACGGCGACCGACGACAGGCGCTCGTCCACCAACTCAACGCGCACCGTCCTGTTGAGACCCCTCGCAGCCAGCTCCTTGCGGACAAATCCTGTGAAACGCCGTACTTTGCGTGTCTGCACCGAGTCCGTTCCGTCCAGCCCGAGCGGGAGACCAACGACCAGACAGCCGGCACCCTCGAGCACGATGCGGTCGACCACGGTCCGGGCCGTTGCGGCTGGGAGTCCCATATCGATGGAACCAGCAGGGAAGGCCGTCCCAACATCCGCCACCGTCCGGGCAAGGCCTATGTGGCTCTCGCCCACGTCGAGACAGAGAACGACCTTCGAGCCGGATGGATCGTCAGCCAAGCAGTGCCTCCAGTTCCTCTGCGGTCGGCAGACCTGCGATACGGCCCTGGCACATGCGGTCGTTGCCACCGCCCTTGCCGCCGTACTTGTCGGTCAGGGTCTTGAAGATGCCGCGTGCCGAGAACGTCGCGCCAGCCGTACCGAACACTTTGATCACGCTGAAGCCGTCTCCGCCGGAGAGCATGCCGATGAAGACGCCATTTCCCAGCTGTTGCTCAGCCATGTCACCCGCACTGCGCAGCGCTTCGGCGGTCAGACCTTCGAACGTGGCCACAACGACCGGCTGACCCTTGATGGTTGCCGGCTGTGCGATCAGGTCGCGCACATGGCGGTCGGTCGCTGTGGCGACGAGCCCTTCGATGCGGCGATCGCGTTCCCTGACGACGCCCGTGAGGTCTTCCACAGCACGCGTCACCTCTGCCGGAACCGGTCCACAGTTCAGTATCCCTGCGGCCTGTTCCATGCCCTCCTGGTATGCCCAGAACTCCCGCAGAGCGCCCAGCCCGACGGATGCCTCGATGCGCTTCGTATCCGTCCCGATGCTGCGGATGGAACGCATGTGCAGGAAGCCGATATCGCCCGTCGCGGTGACGTGTGTGCCGCCGCACAGTTCCTTCGAGATGCCATCGGCCGACACCACGCGCACGGTCGCGCCATACTTCTCCCCAAAGAATGCCAACGCACCCGTCCTGCGCGCTTCCTCGATGGGCATGACGTCGGTCCGCACCGGGACGTTGGCCGTGATGAACCCCAGCACCTTTTCTTCCAGGCCCTTGCGGTCGTCCGTGCCGAGGCTGCCGCGGAAACTGAAGTCAAAATGGAACTCGTCGGGCATGACCTTGGAACCCTTCTGCTGGACGGTCGGGTCGATGGAGCGCAGAGCGGCCTGCAGGAGATGTGTCGCCGTATGTGCCCGCGCGATCGCCTTCCGCCGCCCGGGATCCACTTCAGCACGCGCGGCGTCTCCCGCGGCGATGGCCCCTTCCACCAGAACGCCTTCGTGGATGATCAACCCTTCCACGGGAGTCTTGGTGTCCGAGACCTCGAAGCGCGCGCCCGGCGTCGTGATGACTCCCGTGTCGCCGACCTGGCCGCCCTTCTCGCCATAGAACGGGGTCGAAGAAAGTACCAGCCCGACATGATCGCCTGCCTGGGCACTGCTGGCAGATTCGCCGTCCTTCAGGAGGCCCGTGACCACAGCCTCGGCCGACAGCGTTTCATAGCCGACGAAATGCGAAGTCCCGACCGTGCCTCTCAGCTTGATGTACTCGGTCCGTTCGCGGCTTGCCTCTTCGACACCCGACGACTCGCTGCCACCGTGGCGCTGGTCGTTGAGCAAGACCTTGAAGCCTTCGCGGTCCAGCTTGAGACCGGCATCGCGGAGCAGGTCATCAGTAAGTTCGACCGGGAAGCCCATTGTGTCGTGAAGGTAGAACGCGGTCTTGCCGGGCAGGGTGTCGCTCCCGCTTTGGCGAACCGCCTCGACGGCTTTGGTGAACTCGACCAGCCCCTCACGGAGCGTATGGTCGAACCGCTGCTCCTCGACTGCCATATCGCCCTTGATGCGCTCACGTTCAGCCAAAAGTTCGGGAAACGGTCCCTTCATGAGGTCGATCACCGTATCCGCGACCTTACCCATGAACGCGCCCTCGATGCCGATCATCCGACCCAGCGCCTGAGACCGACGCAAGAGACGGCGCAGGACATAGCCCTGCTTCTCGTTACTGGGCAAGAGGTTCTCGGCCATGAGGAACGTGCATGCGCGCACGTGGTCGGCGATGGTCTTCATGCGTGCCGTCACCCGTGGATCCGCACCATATTCCTGGTGCGACAGGTCCGCCACCGTCTGGATGATGGGACGGAACCCGTCCGTCTCAAAGTCAGTGTCGGTATCCTCCATGATGCTCGTCATGCGCTCGAGGCCCAGCCCGGTGTCGATGTTCTTGCGGGCAAGCGGCTTCAGCGAACCGTCCGGTTGCCGGTCGAACTGCGTGAACACCAGGTTCCAGTACTCGAGGAATCGGTCCCCATCGTCGCCCATCTGCTGCTTCTCGTCGCCCGGGTGACGTACCCCGCGGTCGATGTACAACTCGCTGCAGGGGCCACATGGGCCGACGGGACCCATGGTCCAGAAGTTGTCGTCCGCGCCCATCGGCACGATCCGCTCGCGCGGGATGCCGACCTTCTGCCAGATGTCCGCCGTCTGGAGGTCTTCCTTATATATAGTTACCCAGATACGGTCAGCAGACAGGCCGAGGACCTTCGTCGAGAATTCATAGGCCATCGCGACGGCCTCGTCCTTGAAGTAGTCGCCGATGGAGAAGTTGCCCAGCATCTCGAAGAAGGTATGGTGACGTGCCGTCCGGCCGACCCGCTCGATATCGTTCGTTCGGATGCACTTCTGGTCCGACGCCATACGCGGGTTCGGAGGCGCCACCTCCCCCAAGTAGTACTGTTTCAACGGGACCATGCCGGCTGCGGTAAAGAGCAGTGTCGGGTCGGGCGAAAGCAGGGGAGCGCTGGGGATTCTCAGGTGGTCGTAGCCCTCGAAGAACCGGAGAAAGCCTTCTCGAATATCAGCTGAGTTCACATTTCACCTCACGCAATGCCGGTCATACCAAGCCCCGGTGCCTGAAGACAGTATATCCTGGGCGCCCCGTGAGGCAAGAACAACGCCTTTGCTGTTGCCGCCAAAGGTAGTTGATCTGTCACTCCCCCCAAGCCTTTCTGTGTAAGGCCCCCGAGTATTTCTGTCCAATACGAGGGGTGCTTCTGAGGGGTGCTGTCGGCGGAGGCGGGAGTCCAGCCTTGGTCAAACGCATGGGTTCCCGCCTCCGCGGGAACGACAGATGTGTAACAGGGAATCGTATCCGGAAACGCGAGAATCATTGTTGTTGCCAGTCCCAGTCATAGACGGGTTCGTAGCATATGTCCAAAGTTTGCCGTTCTTTGGACAGAGGACTGGGCATATGTCCATTGGGTGGACATATCTCGCAGCATATGTCCAAAATGTGCCAGTCTATGGACAGACTAGTGCGAGAGCAAATCGTAGAGTCTTGTATTGAGGTATAGTATTTCGGTGCCTATCTTTTCCGATTTCAGTATGCCAATACGCTCAAGCTCATGCAGGTACGTTGAGGCAGTCTTGCGTTCCGAGATCCCCGCCTCGACAAGAAAACGACTTTTCGTGTACGGTTGCCGGAACAGGGTGTCAACCAATTCTTTGGAGTAGAACTTTGGCCTCTTGAAGGACGAGTGAGTCAACGAGCATTGCCTGGTTTGGAATGGTTCTTCCGAGACCCTTCAGCTCACCAAGAGCTCGAGCAGCGGAGATTGCCTTCTTAAGCACGGTCGCTGTTTCTATCTGTGCTTTCGGAGGAAGAAGTGGAAGGTTGTTGTATGGTTTTTTGGGATCAAATGTCATTGTCCTGTCCTCTCAGATTCCAGCAAATCGATTCACGGGCTCTGCCCCCGTGCATCTTGCCACAGCCATACTGTCTCCTTTTACTGTGTCAATCAATCCAAGGCAGTATAGCGCAAAAGGGCGCAGAGCGTCAGCGCGTAAGGAACTGTCTCAAGTGCCGAACAACAAGGAATGGGTTCCCGCCTTCGCGGGAACGACGGAGGGAGGTGCATGGGTTCCCGCCTTCGCCGAAAGCACCCCTCGTATTGGAAAGAAATACTCGGGGGTATTGGAAAGAAATACTCGGGGGGAACAACGGACTAGCGGTTGCCTCGGAAGATGGATGTGCGCTGTAGCGCCAGCATGACGAGCACCGATGCGGTTCCGTTGAGGAGACCGCGGAGCAGGTTGAACGGGATGATCGCCGTCACGATGATGGCTTTGACGGCAGCAATCGGCATCTTGAAGTACCACGGGTCCACGACCAAGTTCACCCCGGCCATCGCGGTCGTCATCACAACGACACCCAGACCCGCTGCAACGACCTTGACCCAACCCTTCCTGGAGCGCGCCAGAAACGCCACCGGGAGTGCAAAGGCGATGACCGTGATCGTGTTCATGCCTGCTCCGACCCAGCCGTCTGCCCCTCGGCCGATCAGCGCCCAGAGGATTCCTTTCGCCACAGCCGTCAGGAGGGCCGCCCCAGGACCCATCGCCGAGCCTGCGATGAAGACGGCGACATCGCCAAAGTCGAACTTGAGGAATGGCGCTGCCGGCAGCAGGGGAAATTCGAACAGCTGAAGGACGTACCCAACGGCGGCCAGCATACCGGTCAGGGCGAGCACACGCAGTTTTTTCGGTTCCATTCTCTACCTCCACAGCAGACGCAGCCTTGTAGCTGCAATCAACCCTGGGGGCACGGAAAGCCGACGTCTCTTTCCGTCCAGACTGTACTGTCGGCCCTGGAATCACACCAGGTCCTACCGCCGCAGCGGCTCGTGGGCTAAGCTCTTCGCTACTACCACCGGTCGGGAATTTCACCCTGCCCCAGAGAACAGTTGAAGTATATGCTGCCCTCAAAACGTGTCAAACCTCCGCATCGACTCATCCAAAGTGCACGTGAACGATGACCGAATACTGCTGGTCCTTGGGACGAGAAAGGAGCAGCGGGGATAGGGCGCCACGCCGACCCGCCTGCGAGACGTGAGAGGCATCCAACGAACGACCTCGGAGTGCGCTCATGTGTCTTGCCAATGGATTCGCCGCACGAGAACTGCCCTGTCCCTTCGATGCGACGTCTTCACGCTTTTGTGCTGTCCAAACAAGGACTCCCCCGGAGTAGTCCGGGGGAGATGAGATGGTTCGGTATGTCGGCCTGTCGCTGCTATCAGGGGCGTGTAAGGGTCAAAGTAGCAGAAGAAGAGAGCTGTATCCAGTAGCCCTTGCCAGGTTGGAGACTGTCCGTGGCAGGGTTCAGGACACCCCAGGCGGGACCGTACGAGTAGCAGGTAGTGATGTACGCATGGTTGGTGATGCTGCTGATGGGAAGGGGGACGTCGAATGGATTGCCCAGGAGCTGCCAGCCTGCCTGATAGGTGATGGAGACGGGTGTCGTCAATGGCGTACCTGGAAGAGGAACAGTCACCACATTCTGCACCTGGACCCAGTAGCCTTCTCCGCGGACGAGCGTGGTGGGGACCGACCAGCCGTCATGATAGCCGTACACTGACTGCAGGCCAGTGATGGAAGCAACGGGGAGGGGGACAGCAACAGAGACAAGGTTCCAGCCCGCAGAGAGTGCCAGGTTCATGCCGGTGTCCGTGCCTGTGAAATTCCACGTGAAGGTCATGGTCTTGGAGCTGGGTGGAACCGCTCCGACGAACTCAGCTTTGATTTCGACAGTTGCAGTGGTCCCCTCTGCGATCCCAAGAGAAGCTGCCGTGACTGCAGCCGTCGTAAACGAGGTAGCGGCACAGGGGATAAGGCCGGGAGTGATCGTTGGCGTAATGGCCATCAGGTTGCTGAGGTTCTTGACGGTCACTACGAGTACGCCGGCGGGGGGCGGGCCAAATGCAGAGCCACTGACGACAATGCTCGACCCGGTTTCCGTTGTGCTGGGCGACGTGAACATGATGTCCCCGGGGAGATGGACCCCCGCTGTGAAATTCGCGATGACCGTCTTGTTCCCGGTCATTGTGATCGTCGTCGGGTTGGTCGAGCCTGTCAGGTCACCCGACCAGCCGGTGAAGATGTAGCCGGGATTGGGGGTGGCGGTGAGGGTGACCACCGTACCGGAGGCGTACGAGGACAGGTTGGGGGACTTCACGACGAACCCGGAACCCACAATACCGACGGTCAGGGCATACGAAGGGGCGACAGCAAACGAAGCCGTGACGCTCTTGACGCCCGTCATTGTGATGGTCGTCGGGTTCGTGGTGCCGGTGAGACTACCCGACCAGCCCGTCAAGGTGTAGCCAGTAGCGGGGGTGGCAGTAAGCGTGACGACTGTGCCGGAAGGGTAAGAGGCGGCATTGGGAGACCGCGCGATCGTGCCACCGGAAGAAGGAGAAGTAGTCGTGGTGAGAGTGTACATGGTTGACAAAATTGTGAACAGACCGTCACTGTAATTGCCACATATGGGATTGTCGCTACTGTCAATGCCACCAATGATGATTTTGGCTTGGCTGGTCGGAACGTTGGGAATGACCCAACTATAGCTTCTTGCCGTGCTTGCAGCTGTACTGACATAGTCGAGCGGGTTGTAGCTTAAACCGCCGTCCACGCTGTAGCCCAGTAGAAAGTGGTCAATCCCTGAAGTATCGCCGAAGACGGTCCAAATGATACTGTGCGTCTCACCGACATTCCAGACAGTTCCATTCATTGGAGAAGTGACAGTCATCGAGGGAGGACTCGTAATCCATATGTTGTATCCGAAACTGGGACCACCCGATGAATAGTAGTTATGCACTCGTACGTAGTAGGTAGCGGAGGTGGTGCACGTCCACACGATTCGGGACGAGAGAGTTCCAGAAACGACATCATCGTTGCGAACAATCTCGGTTGTCCCGTCTGGTCCGTAGAGATACATATAGGTATCGAGGCCACCCAAGAGGCTTCCCGTCTCGATGATGTATTGGACACCTGCGGTGGCGTTGAATTTCATCCAGTCATTGTCTCCCGCCGGATCGATAGTGTGCGTCTGGGGAGTGCCACCCGTGGAAATCACTTTCGCACTCTGGTAGTCATTGTCTGGCTCATACTGGTCACCGACCGTGTTCACGGCAAAGGACGCCACGATGGTGTGGCTGGCCTGGACGTTCGGGAAGGTGTAGGAGGAGATGGCACCCTGGGAGACGCCGTCCACGCTCACGCCGGCGATGTGGTAGCCGGAGCTGGCGGAGATGGTGAAGGTCTGGGAGGAGCCCTGGTTCACGACAACGCTCCCGGAGGGAGAGATCGTGCCACCCGTGTCGGAACTGGCGGTGATGGTATAGGTGGTTAGCGGTAGTGTCGTGAACGTCTGGTCCAAACCCCTCTTCTCTGTAGGAGTAGTATCATATGCTATTGCCTGGTAATGGTAGAGTTGTCCCGGGGTCAAGAAGGCGATTGGCTGGGAGATGAACACGTCGGACGTGCCGGATCCTTTATCTTGTGGCGTACTGGTATTGCCATAGGCTGTCGTCGTTCCCCACTGGAAATAGGCGTATGTGTCCTTGCCATTTGGGTTGACCGTGGCATTGAGGATGACACTGGTCTGACCCAAGAATGTCACGCCGTTCGTTGTAACAGTCGGGCCCGTGGACGGCAGAGCCACTGAGAAGTTGACTGGTGAGGAGTAGCTGCTCCATCCAGCACTGTTGTGAGCTCGCATATTCCAACGGTAGTTGACTCCATTCTGGAGGTACCCTGAAGGTAGTGGCAGAGCTGTTGCAGAGCCACTAACGGATTCGTTGAAGTAGATGACGTTTGCCGAGCCGTATGGCTCTTTCGATATGTACAGGCCGTACAGATCGCATCCACTGACCCCGGTCCATGTCAGGGTGGGGGTTGTCGTCTGAATCGTCCCCGAAGGCGAAATCGGAGTGGGAGCGGCGGGAGGCGTGGTAGCGCTTTCAGGAACGTCATAGAAGGTGACCATATCGAAGACGGCGTTCGCCGAGACTTCGAAGAAGTTCTGAAAACGGATATGCGAGTAATCCGTGCTATGACAATTGTATAGCGGAATGTTGCTATTGTCTCCGACAGTCGCAAACACGAAATGATGCTTGGCACTATTCGTAGTACTCCAGAACATGGCCACATCGCCGGCCACAAACCACGATGGGCACCAACGGTTCGCCCATATCATCATCTTCGCACGATCCCAGGTAGTGGGGGTTGGGGCACCTATCCGGACTAACCAGTTGCCCAGATCAGGAGAGTAGGGGAAACACCCTTTAGGATCTATGCCCGCACCGCTAAGAGTATATCCTCCTGCTATGAGGCACTGAGATACGAAATTGGCACAATCACCGCCAGCAAGTCCCGTAGGGTTGTGGCTTGCAATGTCATAATCATAGTATGTCGGGTAGTTTCGGAGGTACTCGCCAGTTTTGGCCCACGCTTCCGCATAGGCGATTGCTGCTGATCTGTTGTAGCTCACCGCTGCCCTTGCCTGCGGAATGCCCAGAGGACTGGACTGCGGAATCACCGGCAGTGACAACACCAAGGAAAACACCATGACCAGAATGACAACCCAAACAGAACGAACTTGCTTCTGACGCTCTCTCATATCACACCCCTCCAGGAATGTTTCACACGTGCTCGTGCATTGCAGGAACGCACGGCATGCATCTCTTCCATACTGCGATGAAGACTGGCAGAGCCTTTCTCATGTCGTATTCGTCCCGCTTCAGATGGGCTGTCAACGTCGAGGACGGTGGCAGCGCCGTGGAACCCAATCCACGCAAACTTTGGCATTGCCGGAACCTGCGGACAACGATGCTGTGGTGTCTACCAAGGTAGACCTGCAGAAGATTGCGAGTAGTTGAGACGGAACGGCGTCCCGCGCACGAAGAGGTTGTTCACGGCGACGACGTAGAAGGCGTGCCCAGCCCTGACCAAGTCATGAGGAACCCGGCTGGCTGTGCGGCGGACGACAGACCGGTGCGACAGAACCCGCAGCTGTCGGGGTTCCATGCTGTCCCCCTGCACGAACACTCCTTCGTCCTCTCGATCCATGCCTGTCATGCAGTACCCCCTTCACGAAGCATGCACCACCCATTCTGGTTCTCTGCGCGGCCATGGCCGTATACCCAAAAGATATCGCGATGGCCAGACGTGTCAAGCACGTCGGTGCACCGACAATGGACATGTCGTCACGAGAACCTGCGCGTGATGGACAGCAGAAGAGTGCTTCGTGCCGCCGCTGCTGGTGATGTCTCTGGTTGCCCCCTTCTTTGCCCCACGCAGACGGCCGACGGCGTCAATCTTGCTCTGCAGCAGGCGGTTGGACGGGGCAGAACCCTTCGCGTGTGGTTGCGCATAGGCATGTCGGGCAAAACCGACGCGATGCCATTGCGAACACGAGAAGAATCGGTAACATGCAAGTGACCGCTGGTAATTACTGCCCTCCTTCCCGGCGGTCACTTATATGTTCAGGTATGACCTCCCGCCTCGAAATCTGAGTGTCACTCACCTACGGTACTCCTGTGGTTCTGGGAAGTAGCGAACTCCCGGCCAGTTGACCTGACCAGGGGTTGTGTGCATCAGTGTCGGCTACGGCGCGTACGTGATCGTTATCGTCTGGGTTGCTACGTCCCAGCCAACCGTTGCGCCAAGACTCTCAGTAACAAACCTTAGTGGAAGCATCGTCCGGCCGTTGATGATCTCGGAGTTCGCTTGGTTGCAAGAGCGATGAACGAGCTGCCTCTGCGCCAACCGTGCCATTTCGCCACCGTGCAGTCATTAGAAGCCATCTCCCCCGGATTGCTCCAGGGGAGATGGGATGATTCGGTATGTCGGCCTGTCGCTGCTATCAGGGATACGTTAGCATCAGCGTGGTGGCAGTAGTCAGGTAGATCCAGTAGCCCCTGCCAGGTTGGAGACTGTCCGTGGCAGGGTTGAGGATGCCCCAGCCTGAATCATAGGAGTAGCAAGTGGTGATGTACTCATGGTTGGTGATGTTGCTGCTGATGGGAAGGGGAACGTCGAAGGGATTGCCCAGGAGCTGCCAGCCTGCCAGATAGGGGAGGGAGACGGGTGCTGTCGATGGCGTACCTGGGAGAGGAATAGTCACCGCATTCTGGACCTGCACCCAGTAGCCTCCTCCGAGGAGGAGCGTCGGGGGGGCCGACCAGCCATCGTGATAGCCGTACACTGCCTGCAGACCAGGGATGGAAGCAACGGGGAGAGGATAAGCAACGGAGACCAGGTTCCAGGAAGGCGAAAATACGAGTTCCGCAGCGGGAAGAGTTGCCGTTGACTTGAATACACCGTCATAAGTTGTCCCTGCATAGATGACTTGGCTATTTGTGGGGTCCATGGTGAGACAACGGACATATGGTTTCGTCAATCCAGCAGTAGTCCATGAGATTCCACCATCTGTTGACATGTAGACACCGCCGATATTCGTCGCGATCGACGCTCCTGCGTAGACAACCTGGGTATTGGTGGGGTCGATTACGAGAGAAAGGATATCTGGAGTGCTGCCAGGCACGACTCCACTGTGAGTCCACGAACTTCCGCCATCTATGGATTTGTAGACCCAACCATTCTCTGCTCCTGAATACAATACCTCGGCATCCGTCGGGTCAATCGCTAGAGAACGCAGATACGAGTTATTCGCATATGCATATGTTAGTCCAGTTATAGTCCATGAACCCCCGCCGTTTGTCGACTTGAACACGCCCTTGCTTCCTGCTGCTACATAGACTACGTCGTGATCGGAGGGAGCAATTGCAAGGCAAAAGACGTTTGAAGTAGTCAATCCAATGTTCCTTTGAGTCCATAGACTCCCACCGTTTTGTGACTTGTACACGCCACCATTTGTTGTTGCCGCATAGACTACGTCGGTATCTGTGGAATCAATTGCAATAGAACTAACATTCTTGTTTACGAGTCCGTTGTCCATTGCATTCCACTGAATTCCACCGTCTGTCGACTTGAACACGAATGTATTCGTTCCCACATAGACTACCAGGGCATGCAAGGGGTCAATTGCAACAGAACGGACATAAAAATCTGTCAATCCACTGTTCATGGAAGTCCATAGGCTCCCACCGTTTGTTGTCTTGCATACGCCGTCAAAGTTCTTTCCTGCATAGACTATCTCGGTATTCCACGGGTCAATTGCAAGAGAACTGACACCGTGTTGGCCATCCGCAAACCCATTGTTCACCTGAGTCCATTGAAGGGGTACAACTGCTTTGGCGGTATTGCCCGCAGGTACGGGAATGATGAAGCAAGATGACAGTGCAACTGCAAGTACAAGAGCAAACACAAGAGTCTTCTTCACCTTGGACCTCCTGTCCCAGATTCTGGCTCTGCACAAAACCATATCTCTTTCGACCCGGACAACTTTACATCCTATTTATATTATACTCCAATTGGCTCCTTCTAGAACCGCCCAGTTGCATCGTCTCAGTTATCGTGAACTCCCTCGCCCCATCACGAAGAAATGAATGACGACTGTTGCATTCGCAGATTACTTCGTAAACTGTAGATATCTTAGGAGGCACCCGTGGAAAAAGCCATGTATCTGAAGAAACTGAATGAGAAGCTCAACGAGCTGTCCTACCAGTGCAACATCGCCGCCTGGAACCTGTCGACGACTGGGAAGGACGAGTACGCCGCTCAAGCGGAACATGCCGACCTGACAATGCGGCTCTTCCTGGCCGACAAGCAGCGCTTCGACACCGTGAACTCCATGCTTGCCGCGGGTGACCGGGAAGAGTTCGAGCGCAGGCAGCTTACTATTATCCACGATATGATGGTCGAAAACCAGCTTGACAGGGAGATGCTTCAGCAGCTGGTCAGCAAGCAGATCGCTCTGCAGGGCATTACGACGAAGTTCCGCGGAACCATCGACGGCAAGGAAGTCAACAACAAGCAGATCGAGGAGATCCTCCGGACCAGCATCGACAACGACCTTCGCAAGAAGGCCTGGCTCGCCAGCAAACAGGTGGGCGCAGTGCTCGAACCCGGCCTCATGGACCTCATCAAGCTTCGCAACGAGTCTGCCGTCAAGCTCGGCTACGCCAACTACTACGAGATGTCGATCCAGCTCCAGGAGTTCGACGGTGAATGGCTCAAACAGACGCTCGAAAGCTACCGCGACCAGACCGACACGCTGTTCCGCCGCGTCAAGTACTCCATCGACCAGGCGGTTGGACGCCGGCTGGGCGTCGACCCTTCCACCCTGATGCCGTGGCACATGAGCGACATGTTCTTCCAGGAGGCTCCCCGCACCTCAGACGTCGATCTCGGCGTGTATTTCCAGGGCAAGGGCGACCATATTGTCGAGGAACTTGCGACAGCAACCTACGATGCTATCGGGCTGGACATCCGCGACATTATCGATCGCAGCGACCTCTACGAGCGCACGGGCAAGGACCAGCACGCCTTCTGCATGCACCTCGACAACAAAGGCGACGTCCGCGTCCTGGCCAACCTGCGCCCCAACGAGACCGAAATGGAAACCCTCCTGCACGAAATGGGGCACGCCTGCTACGACAAGTACACCGACATGACCCTTCCCGCTGTCCTGCGCCAACCCGCGCACATCTTCACGACCGAAGCCGTTGCTATGTTCTTTGGCCGCATGGCCCGCGACCCAAAGTGGTACAAGCAGATGGTACGCATCGATGATGTCAACTTCCAGAGACTGCAGGGTGACCTGCCCGTCGCCATCCGCAACCAGATGCTCGTCGCGACTCGGTGGATCACCCACTTCGCGCTCTTTGAGCGCGAACTGTACCGCACCGAGAAGAGCGACAGTCCGCTCTGGTACCAGGGTGTCCAGAATATCCAGTTCCTCAACGCGCCCGAAGAACGCTTCGAGAAGCCCGACTGGGCAGCCAAGTACCACTTCGCCATGGCCCCCGTCTACTACCACAACTACTTGCTCGGCGAGATGCTTGCCTCGCAGTTCGACCACACCCTGCGCGCCAAAGCCAAGGGCAAGGTCCTGACGCCCAAAGGTGGCCGCTGGTTCGTCGACAACGTCTTCACGCCCGGCGCGAAGTACTCATGGAACACCATGATCGAACACGCCACGGGCGAGAAGCTCAACCCGTCCTATCTGGTACAGCAGTTCAACTACTAACAAGCACGGGCCCGGCCACCTGCGCCGGGCCCGTGTCCCCAAGAATGTTACACTTCGGGACGGTTCCATTTATGTCGAGAATGTTACAGTCTCGTCCCTTCGGAGTCGCGCGTCAGATAACGCCGCACTGTCATGTGACTTATACCCAGTGCAGCAGCGATCTCTCTCAGGGTCAGCCCCTGCTGGCGGAGACTGGCAACACGAGAGATCTCGGTCATGTCGGGGGCAAGCCCACGCACGGGCTTTCGCCGAGGAACATTTTGGCCGCCCTCTGACTGGGCATAGTCGCTGGATTTCGCCCATCGCCTAGCCCTGCCTGTGAGGAGAACCTCCGGTTTCTTGAGCCCGATACCCACCTGGACAAATTCCCGATAGAGTTCTCGGGACTCGGCTTCTTGTTGACTGAACATCCCCATCAATTCCCGATCCTTCAGTGAAACGCGAGAGCGTGCGCCCAGTACGGCGGTGCTGTAGCTACTCCATGGCCATTCCTGAGGGGCAGCTACAAGGCCCACCCTCAACGGATTCAGCACGACGTAGCGCGAGGCCTCGAGCAGATGGCTGTCCTCCGTGATCAGAATCGAGAAGAAGCGGTCTTGAAATACGTGACCGTGACGCCCCCGAGACTTGTTGTACCACTCGCCATAGCTCATGTTGATATGGTGCATTCCTTCCGACAGATTGTCTTCGGGCGTCTTGAGCAGAAAGTGATAATGATTTCCCATGACGCACCAGGCATACATGGCCCAATCCAACTCTTCGGCCGTATCCGCCAGCAGGTCAAGCAGTCGCCATTTCTCAGACGACCCCTCGAAAATCATCATGTCACCGTTACCGTGCGTCGTCACATGATACACGCCGTCAGGAATCCGAATCCTTGCTTGTCTACTCATCCAAGTAGACCATCCGCACGAACCACGCACCTGTCATGATCCCTATCTCCACGTCCAAGGTATAGTCGAGAATGTTACACTTTGGAACCGTCCCGAGAATGTTACAGTTCAAGGCTTCGTCGAGAATGTTACACTTTGGAACCGTCCCGAGAATGTTACAGGTCCACGTCGAAGTCGGCGTCGGTTATAGCACGGAGCTCGCCCTCGGTGATCTCGGGGGCGATTTCGCGGAGGATGAGTCTGCCTTTGTCGAAGACGAACACGGCGTACTCGGTGACGACCATGTCCGCCTCGCCGATACCAGTGATGGGGAGCGTACATTCCTTGACGAGCTTGGGCTTGCCGTTCTTGCTGGTATGCTGCATGGCGATGACGACTTCTCTTGCTCCTGTCACGAGGTCCATCGCGCCACCGACCCCAAGCTGCTTCCCATTGGGGATGATCCAGTTGGCAATGTTCCCCTTCTGATCTACTTCGAACGCCCCGATAACCGTGGCGTCTACGTGGCCGCCCCGTATCATCCCGAAGGATGCGGCGCTGTCCAGGTAGACGCATCCAGGGGTCTCTGTGACACACGTCCTGCCGGCATTGATGAGATCATGATCCATCTGGCCTTCCGGCGCCGCACAGCCCACGCCGAGCATCCCGTTTTCGGCCTGCACGTAGATGTTGGGGTTTGTGACGTAGTTGGCCACCATGGTCGGAATGCCGACGCCAAGATTAATGAACAGCCTCCCGTTCTGGGCTTCGTTGTCGAAGTAGCGCGCAATGACTGAAGCTATCCGTTCTTTTGCCTGTTGTTCGAATATCGCCTGCATCTCAACGCTTCCTCATTGTCACGACGTCAACAAACATGTGCGGCGTCACTATGCACTCGGGGTCCAGGGACCCCACAGGGACTATCTCTTCGACTTCGGCTATGACGGTGTCTGCCGCCATCGCCATGACAGGATTGAAGTTGCGGGCAGTCTTGTAGTAGACCAGGTTGCCCAGCTCGTCGGCCTTGTAGGCCTTGATGAGTGCCACGTCGGCATGAATGGATTCTTCCAGAACACACGCCCTCCCGACAAATTCTCTGGTCTCCTTGCCTGCGGCGAGGTCTGTTCCCGCACCGGTTGGCGTGAAGAACGCCGGGATGCCCACTCCAGCGGCTCTGATCGCTTCTGCAAACGTCCCCTGAGGGACCAGCTTCACGGTGATCCGACCTTCGTTGTTGGCGGCCGCCACCTCTGGATTCCAGTTGTAGTAGGTCCCGATCAACGACCGGATCTGGTTGTTGGTGAGCAGCTTGCCAAGACCCACGCCAGGCGTGCCCAGGTCGTTGCTGATGATCGTCAGGTCTCCCGTCCCACTTGCCGCAAGGGCCTCTATCAACTCCTCGGGATACCCGGCCAGGCCAAAGCTCCCGACCATGATGCGTGACCCTGGCTTGACCCTGGCAATTGCGTCCTCGATGCTTTTGTACTTGTCACAAACCATAGACAGAACCTCCTGCTCTCAGGCGCACAGATTCTCGAAGATTGTCGACACACCGAGGCCGCCCGCAACGCAGATGGTCGCGAGCCCGTACCTGATGTTTCTCCGCAGCATCTCATGGATCAGCGTGACCGAGATGCGCGTTCCGGAGCAACCGAGCGGATGTCCCAGCGCAATGGCCCCTCCGTTGACGTTGAGGATATCCCGATTGATACTCAGCTCCCGCACGACTGCCAGACTCTGAGCTGCGAACGCTTCGTTGAGCTCGATGAGGCCCACATCGTGAAGTTTCAGCCCAGCCCTCTCGAGGGCCTTTCGGGTAGCGGGAACGGGACCGATGCCCATAATGGTGGGGTTGACGCCGGCGATGCCTGCTGCCACAAATCTTGCCAGAGGCTTGATCCCCAGCTCGGCAGCCTTCTCTTCGGACATTACCACCACAGCAGCGGCTCCATCGTTTCTGCTGGAGCTGTTGCCGGCCGTCACCGTCCCTCCCGCCTTGAACACGGGCTTGAGCTTGGCCAGCTTCTCGAGGCTCGTATCTCTTCTGGGGCCCTCGTCGACGTCGACAGGCGCCGTTTCGCCTTTCCCGATGCGCACGCTCACAGGGACGATCTCATCCTTGAACCGGCCCGCGTCGATGGCCGCGATGGCCCTGACGTGGCTGGCATATGCAAATTCATCCTGTTCTTCCCTGGTGATCCCGTACTTGTCCGCCAGATTCTCGGCCGTCATCCCCATGGTAAAGGTGCCATATATATCTTCAGGCTGGGATTTGGGCTGGCTCTCGGTGTTCGGATCGAGCAACTCGCCGTTCCCGGACTTGTAGCCGTAGCGTGCGTTGCGAAGGTAGTAGGGAGCGGTGCTCATGCTCTCGACGCCACCAGCCACGATCACGTCGCCATACCCCGCCTGGATCTGCCACGCGGCATTCAGGATGGCCTGCAGACCCGACGAACACTGCCTGTGGACTGTGTATGCTGGGACTTCTTCTGGAAAACCGCCTTCCAGAGCGGCGACTCTGGCAATGTTGGGCGCATCCGTGCTCTGTTTTGCCTGCCCGAGGATGATCTCATCCACGATCGATTTCTCGATGCCTGACCTCTTGACGGCCTCCTCCAGGACAGTCCTTGCCAACTCGACGGCCAGAATGTCCCTGAAAACCCCGCCGATGTTGCCCACCGGTGTTCTGACTGCAGACGTGATGACAACTGACTTCATTTGTTCCCTCCTGTTCAGGTTCTTTTCACTCTTCAAAGTGACCAGGCAATTGCATCGACTGGATCTTCAGCTCAGCTGATCGCCGCGAAGATCTGGTCGAGCTTCTTCAGCGTCACCTCATAGTCCTGGGCCGAGTGCGCCAGTGACGTATAGAACGGCTTGTGAGGGTGAATATAGATGCCCTCGGTCAGACACGCGAAGTCGAAGGCCTCTCGCATGGCTCCGTTCTCGCGAGCCAGGTCGCGGTAGTTGCGAATCGGCGTTTCGCTCATGATGACGCCGAAATTGGCGCCGAGGCCGGCCACGTGCCCGGGGATGTGACGAGCGGTCAGCAGACGGCGGATGGCGGCTTTGAACTCCTCGGTCGCCTCATAGAACGGCCGCATCTGGGACTCATCTGAAAGGATATCCAGCGTGGCAAGCCCCGCAGCAAGAACCTGGACTGCCCCGTTGAACGTCCCGGAGTGAAAGACGCTTCCACCGCTCGACAACGGCGACGTCAGGTCCAGAAGATCCTCCCGTCCCGCCACCGCTCCCACAGGGAAGCCGCCCCCGATGATCTTGCCCAATACCATGAGGTCAGGCTCGACACCAAAGATGCCGGCCGCACCCCTGGGGCCTGAGCGAAACCCCGACATGACCTCGTCAAAAATGAGGATCATGCCGAGTTTCTGCGTGAGCGCGCGCAAGCCTTCCAGAAAAGCCGGGTCTGTCTGATAGAATGCGCGCGGCGACGGCTCGACGATGACGGTGCCGACCCGCTCACGATTGGCCGTGAGCAGCGCCCTGCACGCGTTGAGGTCATTGAACGGAAGCACCAGCGTGTTCTCAAGGATAGACGCAGGAGTCCCGCGGGACCCGGACACGGACGTCGGCCGGTCTGGATCACCGTAGTCTGCCGCCCGTGGCGTATTGCTGAGCACGCCCTCATAATGCCACCCATGGTAGTGCCCCTCGAAACGCGCGATAGCCGACTTGCCGGTCGCGGCGCGGCCCAGTTGCAGGGCGAGGTACGTCGCCTCGGAACCACTGTTGGTGAGACGTACTTTGCCGGCGATCGGCAGCATGGACATCAGTTTTTCGGCGTATTGGATCTCGAGTTCGTTTGGCGTCCCAAAAATGGTCGTACCCCATTTCGCAAGCGACTCCGCCACGGCATTGACAACAGCCGGATGCCCATGGCCGAGGATGAGCGGACCGAAGGCGAGACAGTAGTCGATATACTCGTTTCCATCGACATCCCACAAGTGCGAACCCCCAGCCCGCTGCATGAACAGCGGGTACGGGGCAAAGTACTTGACGTTGGCGACGACGCCGGCCGGAAGAGTCTGCCGGGCGCGCTCGCTCAGCTGTCGGGATGCCGGTGTCTTCGCTGCATACAATTCTTTGAACTCAGCAGAAGACTTCATCGCACACCCTCTAGCTATTCATCTGTTTCTCGACAGCGACCAGAGACTCTTCCCAGATGTCGAGCATGACGTCGCACTGATCCTGTGTGACGCTGAGCGACGGACAAAGGCGGACTGAGTTCTCGCCACAGGGCAACAGCAGCAGGCCGCGTTTGAATGCCTCGAGGACCAGCTGGTTGCTTTCATCCTTGGCCTTGGTCTTCTTGGCGTCCTTCACGAACTCGATGCCGATCATGAGCCCCATGCCGCGCACATCCCCCATCAGCGGGTGCCGCTTCTGCATCTGGCGCAGATGCTTCATGATATACTCGCCCTGGACGGCGGCATTCTTCATCATCCCATTCTGGATGAGCTCGATCGTCTTGAGCGCTGCAGCACAACTCAGCGGGTTTCCTCCAAAGGTCGAGCCGTGGGCGCCCTGTTTCCAGTCCATGACAGTCTTCTTGGCGACCATGATGCCCAGAGGAAGGCCCGAAGCAACACCTTTCGCGATGGCCATGATGTCGGGCTCTGTATTCCAATGCTCAATGGCAAACATCTTGCCGGTACGGCCCATGCCGCTCTGCACTTCATCGAGCATCAGCAGGATACCTCGCTCTTCGGTGAGCTCGCGCAGTTTCTGGAAGTAGCCGGCCGGAGGCACGACGTACCCACCCTCGCCCTGGATCGACTCGGTCACCATGACGGCTATGTCCGAGGGTGGAGCAATACGCTCCATGACTTCCTCGATCATACCGATGCAGCGGAATTCGCATGTCTCCGATTCGAGACCAAGCGGGCACCGGTAGCAGTAGGCATATGGAACATGAATCACGCCCTGAAGCATGGGCGAGAACCCTTCACGGTGCTTTGCCTTTGAACCCGACAGCGTCACAGCGCCGTAGGTGCGGCCG
>DASVKR010000087.1:0-10424 GCA_036385275.1 Candidatus Cryosericum sp.
GGTCGACGGCTTGGAGTCCGTACGCATTCAGGAACACCTGCTGACCGGCGGGGTCCAGATACCCGAACATCGTTGCGAGGTCATACCAGGGGTCGCCGAGGTCCGTGAAAGACCAGTCCAGCACGGATGTGATCCGTTCCCCATCGAGCAGAACATTCTTCGGTCGGAAGTCGCCGTGGAGGACCGCGACAACACCAGGATTGGGGCAGGTTGCCCTCAGGCGTTCAAGCTCCTTGACGGGGTCGCCTGTGATGCCCTTGGCGCGGAATTCGGCCCTGCTCATCACCTTCTCCTGCAGATGGCGCTCGGCCCAGACCAGCTGCCCGTCAACACACTCCTGCCAGCTTGTCGTACCGACCGGCAGATGATGCAACGTCGACAACAGGGAGCCCATGGCCATGGCGATACGGTCACGGTCGTCACTGGAACCGGCCTCACGCAGAACGTCAGTCGCAGAGCGACCGGCAGCATGCTCCATCAACAGGAACCCGAGAGGCCGGTTCTGGACATGGACAAGGGGCTTCGGCGCGGGGATCTCTGTTCCATGCAGCAGCTTCAGCACTTCATATTCGAGGGCGAGCTCCTGCATACGATAGGCTCCCCGGGCGACCTTGAGCACGAAGCGCTGCTCCGAAGCGTTCTGCAGCAACAGCACCAGCCCGCATCTGCCATGATATGGGGACGACCTGTGCAACACCGGTCCGGTGACTGCCAGGACCTGGGCAGGCAACCGCAGTGTCATCGGGTCGAGGCTCATCGGCGGCAGGCGTTCGGCAGGCGTAAGCCCGCATGTGATCGACCTGATGCGTGGCTGTATGGACTCGGTCGTACCGGAATCGATAGCACGTTTCATATGTATATGATACCATCATTTGGTTTTATTGAACAAACCAGTCTGGCGCCGTATGGACGCCCGCAGGTTCCTGTTGCGTCAGGGGCCTGCGGACATACCTGTACAGCAGTATCGCTCTCTACAGATTAAGCTTACGATCCATAAGCCAGGACGTTATCGCAAACGCCAGCACACCGAGCATGACGAACATCAGCGGAGAAACCAGCGGGAATATTGCCGGCTGCGTCCCTGCTCCAAGGATCGGCAGGTTCTGCCACGGACTCAGATAGAGGCGGACTCCACTAAACATCGTTTCTTCCAGTACGAGACCGAATTGCGCGCTCAACCAGAGCACCACAATGACCACGAGTGCAGAAAAGACACTACCGAGATGCTTCTTCGAGTTGGTGAGTGTCTTGCCAAACGTCACGCCGAAGAACATGATCGTCATGAAGCTGACAATCACCGCCAGGACGCCGAGGCACATCACCCAGTAGTCGCTAGTCAGCAGAAACTTGCCGACCCAGGGCCGTATCTCCTGAGCGAGCCCCGGAGCAAGACACGCGAGCACGATGACACTCGTCATGCCACCCAGCAGGGTCATGATCGTGTCGAAGACAAGCAGCACGATACGCGAACCCAGGACCTCTGCTCCGCGGAGTGGCAGGCCGAAGACGAGGTACCCGGTGTCACCGTACAGGTCCTGCGTATAGGTGACGATGTTGATGACCGTCATGACCGCGTAGAACAGGACCCAGAAGCCTGCCATCATAAGCGGCACATTCATCGACACAGGCGCCGACTGCGCGGGGTTCTCATGCATCCCGATGAAGCGTGTCGCCTGATACAGCGTCAGCGCGCACATGGTGATGAGTCCGATCGTGTACAGGAGTCTGCGGCCCCTAAGCTGGTACCTAACGAGTTTCCACATGTCCGTACACCTCCCTGTAGATATCCTCGATCGACGCACCTCGCCTGGTGCGCAGGTCCTCCGCCTCGCCCGACAGGACCACACAGCCACCGTCGAGAAACACGACGTCGTCGAAAAAGCGCTCGACGTCGGCGACCATCTGCGTCGACAGGATCATCGAACAGTCAGCGCGGAAGTTGGCTACCAGAGCATCCAGAACCTGGGTACGCGCCAGGGGATCCAGTCCTCCGAAGGGCTCGTCCAGGATGTAGAGCCGTGCCCTGCGGGAGAAGACCAGCGACAGCCGTGCCTTCTCGACCATCCCCCTGGACAGCGAGCCGATCTTCTGGCCGGCAGTGAGACGCATGATGGCAAGCAGTTCCTCGAAGCGCTTCCGGTCAAAGTCGTGGTAGAAGTCCGCATAGAAGTCACCTGCCTCGCTGACCGACATCCACCGGTCGAGATGGTTCACGTCCGGCAGAAACGAGACGATCGCCTTTGTTCGGACGCCCGGCACCATGCCGTCGACAAGGACGCTTCCCGACGTTGGCGACACCAGGCCTGCGAGGATCTTCATGAGCGTCGTCTTCCCACTGCCGTTGGGGCCAAGCAGTCCCATGATATGTCCTTCGGGCACCTCCAGCGTGATGTCGGACAGTGCCGACGTACCGATATAGCGCTTTGTAAGGCTGCTGATCTCTACGAGCATGCTCATTTCTTCTCCTTCCTGGCCATCTCCACTGCCATCGCCGCTATCTCCTCCGGTCCATACCCCAGCGAGCGCATTCCAGTAACATACGTTGCCACGATGTCACGTGCAAGTCTCTGCCGGAGCAGATCGACAGTACCGCCGTCGCCGGACACGAAGGTCCCCATGCCGCGCTGTGTCGAGACATACCCTTCACGTTCCAGCTCAAGGTAGGCCTTCTGGACGGTGTTCGGGTTCACGACAACCTGCTGGGCAAGGTCGCGAACCGAGGGCAGCTGTTGCCCGACCTTCAGCTCCCCGACGGCGATCCGCCTTTTGATCAGGTCCATGATCTGTGTGTAGATGGGAGCTCTGTCATCAAACTCCATGTCACGCCTCCTCCGTCCCTTGGACGGTCATTGTGTCACCTAGCGTCTTGGTGCACTACTAATCTAATACACATCACCGTAATGTCAAGAGGGTGACCACGAAGCGCTCTGGATACGTTGGGAGATGTCGTGCCCCACCCCGCAGCCCGTGACGGCTGTGGGGTTTCTCATATACTGTTCGCATGCCCCTGAAGGGGCAAGGGAGGAACCATGGGGGCAACCGAGAGACCGATGCGAAAGAGTGAGTGCGAGGTGACCGATACCGCCGTCATCCGGCGCATTCTGGGACGTGCCACGCTGTGCCGTGTCGCGATGGTGGATGGCAGCGAGCCATACCTGGTCACCATGAACTGCGGCTGGGACGGCGAACACCTGCTTCTCCATGGTGCGGCCCAGGGCAGGAAGCTGGACATCCTGCGCGCCAACCCGCACGTCTGCGTTGAGGTCGACGAGGACATCCAGCTCGTGACCGGGGCGACGGGCGAAGAGTGCACGGCGAACTACGTCACTGTCATCGGAACCGGCACCGTGTCATTCGTCCTCGACTCCTCGGCCAAGAGCCGGGACCTGAATGTCATCATCGGTCAGTGCCATCCGGGTGTCCCCGAAGAGGTTTTCTCCGACACAGCCCTGTCCCGTGTTGTCGTGCTGGAGGTCCAGTTCGACCATCTCAGCTGTAAGGCGAAGGGGACGACGCCACGACCGTAACGCTACATTCCTGACCGGAGAAACCACGGTAAATGGAACCAGAACATTTATCACAACAAGGTTTCTTCTTACAACTTTCGAAGATGGCTTTTATTAGTTCCCTTTCTGGCCGCATTTGTCTATTTTCCACTTTTCCTCTGTTCTGTAGAATCTTTCAGGAGGAGCTTGATAACGAGACAATTTAACCTTGATAATGCGAAAGGAGTCAAAGATGAACAAATTCCTTGAAGGTAATCGAATATACTTACGACCTGTTGAAAAGGAAGATTCAAAAATTCTTTCTGAGTGGACTAATGATGGGGAGATCCGATCCATCACAGGTGAGGTTTACCCGATGACAGAGAAAGGACTTGAGGAATTCTATGAAAAGACGCAGAAAACAGAGAATACGATCTGGTTCGTTATTGTAGACAAGGAGAAGGATTTAGTTATCGGAGAGACAGGATTCTTAAGAATATTTAACCCATGGAGAACAGCCGACTTTTCGATAATCATAGGAAAAAAGGAATACTGGGGAAAAGGAATAGGAAAAGAGGTTGCAAACCTAATGCTGGAATATGGTTTCAACAATTTAAACTTCCACAGATTAGCAATAGGGGTCGTCGGTTTTAATGAAATAGGTTTGAAGTTCTGGGAAAGTATCGGATTTAGAAAAGAGGGGGTACAGAGAGAAGGATATTTCTATAATGGAAAATACTCCGACTTCATAATGATGAGTCTGTTAGAGGATGAATACAGGAAGTAATAACATAGGTACATGAAAGCCAACCAAATCGAATCAACTAATAGGCGGGCAAGCGTGATCTATCACATCGAAACCGAAGACCTGTGGCAGCAGGCGCTGCTCTTGGAAACGTACATCCCCGCAAGCTACGAGAACGACGGCTTCATCCACTGTGCGGCATTGGCACAGGTCACGGACGTTGCAAACAAGCATTACCGTGGCAGGAACGACCTGCTACTCCTGTGCATCAGCCAGAAGCTGCTGGGGGCGGAAACGCTCTAGGAACCGTCCGACGGCGGGCTCTACTACCCCCATATCTACGGCCTTCTCAACACATCTGCTGTCGCAGCGGCACTCCCATTCCCGTGCAACAGCGACGGCACGTTCCGGCTGCCGGCGAACATGCCTGAGGACACGGACGACTTCCCCGCCACGGACCCATAGACCAGTGGCAGTTCCGCCATTCTTCCCCTCCATTTCCTGCTGAGGTCACGGTGCCGACCCATGTGAAAAGCACCTTCCTCCGTCATTCCCCCCGAGTATGTTAGTCCAATACCCCCGAACATATTTTCTCAATGCCCCCGAGTATTTCAGTTCAATACGAGGGGTGCTTCTGAGGGGTGTACCGAGGGGTGCTTTTCCCGAGCCCTTTTGTCCCTCGCATCCTTTTGTCCAAGATGCGAGGTGTTCTTCAAGGCCCCCGAACACTTTTTTCCCATGTGAGGGGCGCTTCTGAGGGGGGCTTCCCACGAGCCCAAGGATGTTTTCTCCCGAGCACTTTTTCCCAATGCGAGGGGCGCTTTGGTATCCGAGGGTGTTCTGCATGTTGGTGTCATGCGCCCGAGCATGTTAGTCCAATGCGAGGGGTGCTTCTGAGTGGCGCTCTGCCACGAAGGCGGGAATCCAGCCTTTTCCCTTGTGCCACACAGCTCGCTGTCTCAGGTGCTGAACTTACCATTTTGGGGTCTCTTTACCAGCTGACCCCATATCGGTATACTTGTGCGGTCACACGGTTTTCTCTACACTATGAACAAGCGCCCGGCAGAGTTGGGCGACGCTGTCATTCCGCTATCAATCAACAAAAGGAGGAACACAGAATGCCTGGGATAGGTTGGATTATCGCTCTTGCAGTCATTGTTCTTGTGGCCGTGTGGCTCGTCGGCATCTACAACCAGCTCGTCCGCAAGCGCACCATGAAGGACGAAGCCTGGTCGGGCATGGACGTCCAGCTGAAGCGCCGCTATGACCTCATCCCGAACCTTGTCGAGACGGTCAAGGGGTTTGCCGGCCACGAGGAGAAGGTATTCACCGACGTCACCGAGATGCGTTCCCGCGCCATGGGCGCAACCGGTGTCGCGGACAAGGCCGCCGCTGAGAATCAACTGAATGCGACCCTGAAGACCCTGTTCGCCGTCGCGGAAGCCTACCCTGAACTCAAGGCCAACACGAACTTCCTGGACCTGCAGGCGAAGCTTGCAGACCTGGAGGACCAGATCCAGATGGCACGCCGGTACTACAATGGCACAGTGCGGGACTACAACATCATGTGCGAGACGTTCCCGTCCGTCTTCGTCGCAAGCATGTTCGGCTTCAAGAAAGCTGAATTCTTCGAACTGACTGGCGCCGAGGAGCGCGAAGCACCCAAGGTTTCGTTCGACAACAAGTAGCGGTCCGTTCATGCGTCAGGCGCCGGCCGTGAGAAAGCTCGCCTGCACTGTTCTCATGCTGATGGCAGCCCTCATGTTCCTGTCCCCCGTGGGCAGGGCAGGGGCTGCCGAAGCGGAGCGCATCCTGTCGTTCGACAGCATCGTCACCGTCCATACCGATTCCACGATGACGGTCCAGGAGACCATTCGCTTCATCTCGGCAGGCATCAGCATCCAGCATGGCCTGTACCGTGACTTCCCCACGACCTACGAGAACCCGGGGCGTGCATCCGTGCGAGTCGCCTTCCAGGTCCTCGGCCTCATGCGAGACGGCTCAACGGAACCATGGCATGCGATCCGACAGACGAACGGCGTCCGGGTGTATTTCGGGTCCAGCTCTGTGGACCTGGAACCAGGCGAGCACACGTACGTTTTCACGTACTCCTCCGACCGCCAACTGGGGTTCTTCGATGACCATGACGAGCTGTTCTGGAACGTGACGGGGAATGGCTGGGAGTACCCCATCGACCGCGCCGGCTGCACAGTCATCCTGCCCGGAACCGCATGGCAGAAGATCACCGGACTCTTGGCATACACGGGTCCCAAAGGCTCGACCGGAACGGCCTATGCTTTGTCTCGTGACGCAGCAGGCAACCCTGTCTTCACGACGACAGCCCCGCTGGCCTCATTCGAAGGGTTGAGCGTAGTCGTCGGATGGCCGAAAGGGTTCGTGGTCCCACCATCGTCGCTCCAGACACTGCGGTGGTGGCTGCGAGACAACCGAGCGGCCGGCATCGCTGCCCTGGCGACCCTCGGCCTCCTGCTGTATTACATGCTCACCTGGCTGCGTGTCGGTCGCGATCCCCGGCCTGGCACCAGCGTCCCGCAGTTTACCCCGCCTGAAGGACTCAGCCCGGCTGCGATCCGGTACCTGCGACTCATGGGGCCCGACACCAAGGGGCTGGCAGCCGCGATAACGGGGCTTGCTGTCAAGGGTGCGCTGGTCATCTCACAGGATGAGGATGGCTCCTTCGCGGTCGACACGACCGGCTCGGTACCAGCCGACCTGCTCCCCGACGAGACCGAACTCCTGCAGGAACTGTTCGAAGGCCGTTCGAAGACACAGCTTGTCTTCAGGCAGAGCACACACGGCCGCGTCCAGGCCATCCGCAAGGCTCTTGAGCAGGCTCTGCGATCGAAGTATGGCAAGGGGTACTTCGTCACGAACCTCCGCTACGCAGCGACGGGAATCGCCCTCTCCATAGCAGGTGTCGTCGCTGCCGGCCTGATGGGTACGACCCAGCCCGAGCGGATCTTCGGGTTCCTGTTCCTGTCGGTCTGGCTGTCGATATGGACGTTCGGGGTCGCAGCTCTTGTGACCGAGGTCGTCGCATCGTGGCGCGGACAGTCCGCAGGTACGTCGGGAAAACGCTCCTTCAGCCTCCCGGCGTCCGGCTGCCTCACGCTGTTCGCCATACCGTTCCTGCTGGGCGAACTCTTCGGCACTATTGCATTCGTGGTAATTGCGGGACCCCTGCTCCTGGCACTCGTCTTCGTGACCGTCGCAATCGACGTGGTCTTCTTCCGTCTCCTGCGCGCCTATACGCCACAGGGTCGAGCTCTCCTGGACCAAATCTATGGATTCCGCATGTACCTTAGCACCGCCGAGAAGGACCGTATGAACATGCTGACCCCCGTCGATCATACGCCCGAAACGTTCGAACGCTACTTGCCCTATGCGCTGGCCCTTGATGTTGAACAGCAGTGGAGCGAGAACTTTGCCGACGTCTTGGAGCGCACTGACGCATCCGGTCAGCCGACCTACCAGCCCGTGTGGTTCTCCGGCGAAACCATGCGCTCGACCGGCTTCTCAACGCTCGGCTCGTCGCTTTCGGGCGGTTTCGCATCCTCGATCGCTGCTTCGTCAGTGGCTCCCGGAAAGAGCTCGGGGTTCGGCAGTAGCAGCTCCGGAGGTGGTGGAGGGGGAGGTGGAGGTGGTTCCGGAGGTGGGGGTGGTGGTGGTGGAGGTGGATGGTAGTCCGCCCTCCGCGTGCCCTGGTGCTGGCCGCCCAGCAGGAATGGGCCGAGCAGTTCCGCGATACCGTCGAACAGAACACAGCATCCAGCACAGTGTAGCGGTGGAATATTGTCCTCAACTGCGCTATGTTGTCTGCTGGATTACGAAGTTAAAGGAGTACACATGAGAAAGCGTAGACTGCTGACCCTGGCCACCCTGGTGGCGATCGCACTTCTCCTGTCCGTTCCGGGACTGGCCCTGGCCGAACAGGAGCGCATCACCAGTTTCGACAGTGCCATCACTGTCAACCAGGACGCGTCGATGCGGGTCGAGAACACCATCGGGGCCATGGTAACGGGCGACCAGATCGTGCATGGGATTTACTACGACTTCCCGACCATCTACTCCAACACACGCACCGGCGGTCGGCTCGTCATCGACTTCCGTGTCCTGGGCGTACAGCGCGACGGACAGGCCGAGCCGTACACGGTAGGGAACTGGGAAAACGGCAAGCGCGTGAAGATCGGAAGCGCCGACACCGTTATCGATCCCGGTGAACACACGTGGACGCTGAGGTTCAGCGTGGACCGTGAGCTGGGCTACTTCGCCGACCACGACGAGCTGTACTGGAACGTGACCGGGAACGGCTGGGTCTTCCCCATCGACCGCGCATCGGCGACGGTCACGCTTCCCACAGGCGCCGCCACAAAGATCACCGGCCTCAGCGCCTACACGGGCGCATCCGGCTCAACGACCAGCGCCGTCACAACGACACAGGGCGCCGACGGAACCCCGACCTTCGTCACGACCTCCATCCTCAACCCCAGGGAAGGCCTGACCATTGTCGTCGGATGGCCCAAGGGGTTCGTCCAGGCACCGACCGCAGCAACACGCTTCGGCTGGTTCCTCCGCGACAACGGCGCCCTCATCGCCGGTCTCCTCGGCGTGTTGCTCGTCTTCCTGTACTACATGATCGTATGGTATCGCTATGGCAAGGACCCCGACCGCGGCACGATCTTCGCACGCTTTGCGCCGCCCGAAGGGATGTCACCCGGAGGCGTCCGATATCTCTCCAGAATGGCCCACGACAGCAAGACGTTCACCGCTGCACTGATCGACATGGCCGTGAAGCGGTATATCAGCATTCACCAGGAACGCCACAAATACTGGATCGAGCGGGACACTGCTCCTGAGTCCGTCCTGTCCGACGACGAGCTCGCTCTTGCCGGAGTCCTCATCGGGACCAGCGCGCGCGTGGACTTCGAACGAGAGCATGCAGAAGAGATTCAGCGCGCCATCCTCGCCAGCAAGAAACCCCTTGAGGCCGACTACCAGCCAAGGTTCTTCGTCAGCAACATCGGGTACCTCTTGACCGGAATCCTGCTCTCCATTGGGGTGGGAGTGCTCACGTTCTTCCTGTCCACCCGGGGGAACGCGCTGCAATTCGTGGCCCTGATTGTTGTTGGCGTCGCGCTGGCCGTCATGGCAGCGGTCTTTGGCTCCACGCTCAAATCGTACACGCAGCAGGGCAGGAAGCTCGTGGACGAAGTAGCTGGGTTCAAGATGTACCTCTCGGTCACCGAGAAGGACCGCATGAACCTGCTCAACCCACCCGAGCGGACCCCCGAGATGTTCGAGAAGTTCCTGCCGTATGCCCTTGCCCTGGATGTCGAGCAGCGCTGGTCGGAGCAGTTTGCCAGCGTGTTCGCCCGTATGGCCGCGGAGGGACGTCCGTATGCCCCCGTCTGGTACCATGGAATGTACTGGAACCCCGTCAACCCGGCAGCGTTTGCCAGCAGCGTCGGGAATGGGTTCAGCAATGCCATCAGCGCCTCGGCAGTAGCGCCTGGCAGCAAATCCGGGTTCGGTGGTGGTGGAGGCGGTGGCTTCAGCGGTGGTGGTGGAGGTGGTGGCGGAGGCGGCGGCTGGTAGAGCCCTGCCTTCTGCAGATGCGCCACAAGGACAGCCTTGGGACATTCTCCCGGGGCCGTCCTGATTCCATTGCGTTCAAACTGTCGGAGCTTGTGCCTCCTTCTGGAGCTGCTCACGGCGTCTGCGGTAGAGAATGATCGGCAGATCACCCTGGATGAGCTTCTCCCCGCCGTTCAGGCTGCTGACGAATGGTCGCTGAGTCTGCACGACACGACGGTCCTGGTGCGCGATGGTGATGTCCGCCAGCCCGGTCAGCAGGTCGAACAGTTGCCGGATGACAGGAAACCTGCCAAAGTTTCGGTAGAAGCGCAGGTACAGGATGCTGTGCTGTTCGTCGACGCACACGAACGCAGCGGTGATACGGGCGTTCGGGCCAAGGTTGTTCTGCCAGAGGTTCGGGAACACAAAGGTAAGCTGTGCATCCCGCTCCGGCACCTGCATTTCGTCCGGCCGGCGAGGGGTCTGGCCGTGATCCTTCTCGTTGTCCACCCAGATGCGCAGGATGTTGCCCTCCATGCGCGCCACGGGGCCGTTGACGATGGTCTTGTTGCCCGCGCCGATCGTGTTGTAGTGAACGA
>DASVKR010000088.1:0-20526 GCA_036385275.1 Candidatus Cryosericum sp.
CGGTCGTTGGGAACGATGGTGTCACCGGCCTCGGAAGAGGTCCCGGTCTTGAAGCTGTACTTCGGCCGTGTGACAGTCTCCCCAGCCAGGATACGGTTGAGGTCGTCGTTGAACCTCGCCGTGTTGAGCGACTCCAGACACTCGAAGTCGGGTTGGCCCTCTGCGTCCCGAGGTGTCTTGTCCCGGTCGACGAAGTAGTCGTCCAGCGAGATGGCGTGAGGGTCGAAGCCGTTGACCCTGAGCTGCAGGGCAAGCCGTTTACTGAACGTCGTCTTGCCAGACGAGGACGGACCTGCGATGAGGACCAGGTGGGATCCCGAGGCCGTAACGCGGTCGGCCAGCTGTGCAATCTTCTTCTCGTGCAGCATCTCGCTCACCATGATGAGCTCGCGGGTGCCGCCGCCGGCTACGACATCGTTGAGGTCTCCAGCCGTTTCCACGCCGATGATGCGTCCCCATTCCTCCGCCTCATCGAAGACGTCAGCCAGCTTGGTCTGGGGCACGTAGTCTGGCAGAGCGTTAGGGCTGGTGATGCCGGGGAAGATGAGCACCATGCCGGTGCGATAGGGGATGAGGTCGAAGAGCGGCGTATCGCCAGTCCTGTGCGGCATGAAGCCGTAGAAGTAGTTGGGGTGTTTGCCCAGGTAGTAGATGTTGACGGTGGACTTGCTGCGGAAGCGCAGCAGCTCGGCCTTGTCGTGCATGTCCAGGTTCTCCAGAAGCTGCAGGGCATCCCACTTGTATAGCTCCCGCTTCTGGTACTCCAGGTCCTGGTCGATAAGCTCGTGCATGCGCTGCTTGATTTGGACGACCTCGTCGTCGGTTACACGCATCTCCCGGAAGTCACAGAACAGTCCTTGTCCCAGCGAATGAAGGACCCGGAGCCTCCGGTCGGGAAACAGGTCCCGCGCCGCAGCGTACAGGATGAATACGAGACCGCGCTGGTAGATGCGTGCACCGTCTTCGACGCTCATGTCGATGAAGTGAACAGTAGCATCGTGGTTCAGCGTCTTGAACAGCTCACGGATGTCGTTGTTGACGCGTGCCGCCATGATGCGTGACGTGTGGTACGCCGCATAGTTCTTTGCCAGCGAGTCCAGACGGACTCCTCGCGGGTACAGGACGTCCTCGCCGGTCTCCTCTATGTGCAGTCTGATCATCTCTGTCGCCATTGTGTTGCCTCCCGGCTTCTCAGTCTACGCGCGCATGAGGTATGAACAAGTGCGCTGTGGTCAGTAAACCGGCTATACTGTCAATCGTGGCGGGGGTGAGCGTAGTGGAGGGCAAGTCCGATCAAGATCTCCTGAAGGAGGCACTGAGGGACACGGGAGCAGTAGCCGTTCTCTATGAACGATATCGCGACCGCATCTTCGCATGTCTCATCCGCACGGTGATGGACCGAGACCTCGCGGAGGAACTGACTGAAGCCGTGTTCGTCAAGATGGTGGACAACCTTCCGAAACTTGCACGCGGCAGAGCACCCTTGGTGCAGTGGCTCTTCCGTGTCGCCAACAACGAGGCTATGTCATGGTTCCGCCATCGCCGCAGTGCAGAGAGGTATCTCGCGACCGCCCGCATTGGTGATGATGACGCCGACCCCGACTACGACGACATGGTCGCGGAGGCTCAGGATCATGCCGGCGAATTGCGTGCCGCCGCCGAACAGCTGGCACCCTTCGACCGGCAGTGTGTCATGCTGCGCTACGGTGAGGGATTGACGCCGCGGGAGATCGCACCGATGCTCGGTTGCAGTGCAAAGCAAGTCAGCAACGCTCTTCAGCACGCCTTTCGTGTGTTGCGCGCCGGCATTTCAGCAAATCCGGGCGAGTCGCGTTGTCCTTGTGAAGAGGAGGTGAGAGAATGACTCAGGAAGAACTGGAACATCTGATCGAGAACGTGGACTGGGAGCCGAAGGTCGACGCGTTGTGGGCTGAGGCCAGTGGACGGCGTCTCGTTGCATATGCAAACCGGATGGAGGTTCATCGCCGCCATGTGCGGCATTGGCGTCTGACGTTGGGCCCCGCTCTCGCCGTCGCGCTGGTTGTCCTGTGGTGGACCCAGACGTCACCGCTGCGCACGGCCATCCGGGCAACAGCAGACGTGCCACCGAGCGTTCGCTTGCTGCAGCTGACAAAGGAGAATCTGCCCTTCGTGTACAAGGCGGGTTCGTGGATCGGGCAGGCTTGGGACCGTGTGATGGCTGCCGTGACACCAGGTGCACGCTCAGCCGTCGCGGTCAACGCTGAACGTGATGCCGACACTGGCTTTGTCCGGGCGGACGTCCGCGGGACGGACGGGTATGTCCTGGTGGATCCCGCAACTGGGACGGTGGTAGGTACGGTTGGCGACCGCCTTCCGCAGCAGGCCCGCATGGTGGAGACGGCGATACCGCGGTTCAGCACATACGAACAGGCGCGGCAGATCGCCCTGCAGGACCCCGTTATCCAAGCGCGGGGCTACCAGGCCACCGGCATCTTCGCCCCGACCGTCTACCGTATGCAGGGACCAGGGTCCCTACCGGAGGACGGCACTGCACAGCGTATCATCGCGGTCCAGCTGCAGCGGACGGGAGAGGCAACCCCTGCCCTGACGGCACTGGTGGACCTATCGAAACGACAGGTCATCCAGCTGGTGGACAGCGGAGCGCAACTGGGGCTGGTGGTCGGCGACACCGCAGGGACCTACGCGGTCCCGGGTGACCGTGCAATCGGTCAGCTCCCTCCGTTCTCGATGGAAGGGAAGGATGGCAGGCTGTAACCTTCGTGAGCCGGGTTGGCCAAGTATCCGGCCAAGATCCACGGCTTGCCGGGACCCGATCCCAGCAACTGGCGCATGCGGAACAAGGCAATATGGTAGTGAGAATCTTCTGTCGGACGAAATCGAATCAGATACAGGCGATCATGCGTGCGAAGATCTGTTCCCCAATCCTCGACAGATTGAGCATTTCTGATATCGAATTCAAAACGATCGTTTTCTTGGATGTCCGCATCGAGATACCACTTCAGCGATGTCAGCGGATCCTTCCACTCCGGGCGAAGCCCCCGTTTGAACTGTCGTGTATACAGTTCGATGTCGGACGGGAAGAACTGGATGTTGCACCAGTAGGTAATGGGTCCGTAGGGTCGCGGGGTGTACCAGGGATGCCAGTAGGTGACGGTGTAGAAGATCGCCCCCGCAACCAAGATCGCTCCCAGGGTTGACCAGATCCCCTGTCTTTTGCTCCATCTCTTCAATGTCATCGCAATACGCTCCTTGTGCAGTGTAGCACAGAAAATTCCCACTCTCCTGTCCTTACCCGCCCGCCCGTTTCAGAAGAGGCAGAGGGTCTACGGGTACGCCATCTCGGCGTACTTCAAAGTGCAAATGGGGTCCGGTGCTGAACCCGGTGGAACCTGACAGCCCGATGACTTCACCTTTGCTGATGGATTGACCGGTGTGCACGCCAAGGTGACTCAGATGGCCGTAGATACTGGACAGGTGCTTCCCGTGGCGTATGACGACACAGTTGCCGTATCCCAGTTTGTTGCCACGCCAGACGACAACACCGCGCGCAGTTGCCATGACCGGCGTTCCCAGCTCCGCAACGAGGTCGACACCGTGATGTTCTGTTTTCTCACCCGTAATGGGATGAACACGCATGCCAAACGGTGAGGTGACGACCAGCGCGTTGTTCAGTGGTGACGCAAGCTGCTGTGGCGTTGGCATCAACAAGACCTGCCACTCCCGTGCTTGTGTCGTGGCTCGGCGCAGGAACTCATCCTCCAGAGTCAGTTCGTGTTCCATCGCGGTCGGGTCTTGAGCTGATATCGCGCTCCACGTTGCCTGTTCGGCGTCCCGTGCCCGGATGGAGGCAATGGGATGCTGAATACTGAACGGTGTATTGAGCGTCGGAGGCGTGACATCTCCGCGCGCAGCCGCCTGCGACCGGTACCACATCAGGGACCCGACGGCAAGGACTAGGACAAGGACAACGGTCAGACATCCTTTTCTGCGCCGATGCGTCCGCGGTGGAGACCTGCGCTGTGTCTGGTGAGGATCTGGAACATAGAACGCAGATGAACCGTAGTATGTGTCTGTTTTTCCTGGTTGTTTCTGATTCATGTCTGTTTCACGCCCTTTCGAAAAAGTGGCTACGAGTGGTTTACGGTCGACGATTGCACACTCCTCGCGTGCATTGACCTCACCTCCTCATATCCATAACGCAATGGGTTTGATTTTGCTGACGCGGGCGTTCTCCTGGAACTTCACTGTTCCTTCACGAGCATGTCAGCAGGGGGAGAAACATGCTGCGACATGACCGTTATTGAGGTTGGGTTCATATGCTTTCTCCTTGTGTCAGGTCGACATGTTGTACAGAGAAATATCCCACCACCGACCATATCACACAGAAGATACAAAAGGCAAGGACGGATGCGGCAACGGCGAAAGGATAGAGGGCTGCTTTTTGTGGCCAGTTGGTCCACTCCCAGTGGTTTGTGAAAACAAACTGTCCAGAGAGTGTGAATCGTTCGCTCCCATTCTCAAAACGCAACATCCTAGCATATACAAAACTATCCATCATTAACCAGACAGCTGGAATAAAGACAGCGATCGCTCGTTGCCACCATAGAGAGATCACGACGGACATCAGGACCATACTGCACAGAGCAGGCACCAGGTACCCAACGACACCCAGGAAGAACAGGGGAGGAGAAGGCGGCATGCTTGGAAGAAAGTAACCACGTAAACCTTCTACGTTGCTTGTGTTGTTGGTCAGGAAGGGACTGAACGACCTGCCGACCGGCAGGAAGAGCAGCGCGACACCAAGGCTGATCAGAATTGCTGCTGCAACAAAGACTACAGCCGCCAGAAACAAAGCCGGGAGCAATGATACAAACCAGGCTGCCCGATTGCGGGTACGGGAAATCAGCATGGGCAACCGGCCGGTCCGCTCATCCCGCAGTAACGCATCACCCACAAGGAACACGAATACTATAACGAGAGTGAAAACAGCTACTTGGTCGCTACAGAGCACGCCAACAGGGACGTCCCAGATGTTGGCAGGCACGGTAATATGCCATGCGGCAAAAATCCATCCGACCCGGTTCTTGAGAGAAATAACAACTGCCACTGCAAGGAAGACATCCATCCCTAGGGCTACCAGCCATCGCCTGCTGGAAAACACTTGTCTGCAGTGGTACTGCGTCATGCAAAACATCGTCTGCATTCCTTCTGTATGGTTCATCACATCGCTCCTATGGATCTTCCTGCTTCCCGTAAGCAATGATGGCAACAGTAGCGGCTACCACCAGCCAGACCAGGAAGTACAGAAACCGGCCGGACATGGTCCCCGTTTCGAGCCTTAAAAGTCCTAATGGATTCCACGCGGTTTCAGGCAGCATGACGGTTGCGGTGAGGAAGATGGTAGGGGGGACGATACTGACGACAAACGGGATCGGCACCCATACAGTCAGGAGCAGGGCAGTCGTCGAGTACGCTGCGGCTGCCAGCAGGTGGACTCCGGCGAAGCGGACTGCAAACCACCATGGATGGGCAAGGAATGAAGCATGATCAGCAGCGTTGATCATCCCAAACTCTGCCGTGCGAATAGTGGGCGACAGCCCCTTCGTGCACACGGCTGCTATGCCGGCAGCAGTCACGGACATCGTCAGGAGCAGACAGATAGCCATCGCCATCCCCAAGCCCTTGGCGATGATATACCTTCGACGTGTCAGGCCTCGCGTGAGCACAAAATTGGCCCAGGAACAATGGCGGTCGATAGCAAAGGAATCTGCGACAGCCACTCCGGTAATGAAAGGAAATAGCCAGTGAAGAACGTCTTTGAGAGCCTCGATAAAGGCCGTCGGTGCTGATGGAGGAGGAACAAGCTGGGGATCCACCACGACGATCTCATAGACAAAGGCTCCCGCGAGTACTGCTGCCAGGATCCAGAACCTTCTGCGGGAAAGCAATCGCTGTATCTCCTGTGCAACCACATGAATAAACATTACACGCCCCCTTCCCTGTTAGAGAAGTTCATAGTTACTTTGTTTCTTCCTGGATTGCTTGCAGGAAGGTTGTCTCCAGGGTGTCCCGGTCCGGCGTGATGGATTCAATGCTGGCTCCTGCCTGTATCAGATCACGAAGGGCAGCAGGAACAGGGACAGCGGTACCAACCATTCCTCCTTGCACCCCGTCTTTCTGGGAAAGGGTGGCCTGATGCTGAGCAGCCCACTGCTGGACCAGCGACCAGTCCTTGGCGTCACTAACTTGCAGACTGAACCCACGGTAGGGAACAGGATCATTCTTGCTCATCTGCCGCAGGACATGGCCTTGCTTGACAATGGCCACGCGGTCACAGACCTGTTCTACCTCATTGAGGAGATGACTTGCCAGGAAAACAGCAACCCCTTGATCCGCCAGGTGCCGGATATAACTGCGCAGTTCTGCGACACCCTGAGGGTCCAGTCCATTGGTAGGTTCGTCCAGCAGGAGGAGCCGTGGTTTCTCCATGATGGCCTGGGCAAGTCCCAGGCGTTGGCGCATCCCCAGGGAGTATCTTCCTGCCGGGGTTTTGTTCCCCGGATCCAGTCCCATGAGTTCCATAGTGGCATCGACCTCCGGTAGACCGATGACCCCACGGATAGAGGCAAGCAGTTGCAGGTTGCGCCTGCCGGTCAGTTCAGGGATAAAGGAGGGATACTCCACAAGGACCCCGATCCCTGTCGGCAGTTGAGCATTCCTGACCGTCAGGTCTGTCCCCAGGACCTTCACCTTTCCCTTCGTGGGATGTGCCAGACCGCACATGATACGGAGCAATGTGGTCTTTCCTGCTCCGTTGGGACCAATGAACCCAAAGACTTCCCCTGCATCCAGGGTCATGCTGACATCATGCAGGACTTCGTGTACTGTCTTGCGGGACCGATACTGTTTGCAGATTCCCGTTAACTCACACACATGTTCCATGACATATCTCCTTTCATTACAGGTCTACATACCGTGCAGAGAAATATCCCAACGCTGACCATATCACGCAAAGAATGCCAAAGACGATGACAGATGCGGCAACGGGGAACGGATAGAGGGCTGCTGTTATTTTTGAGTCGGCCCATTGCCAGTGCTCTATGAGCATAAGCTGCGTCGAAAAGAAGAATCGGCCACCTCCTGGTGAAGAACGCATCACTTCACCTCGTAGACTCATGTCTACCATTAATATCCAGACAACCGGGATGAAAACGGCGGCAGTTTGACGCCACCATATGGAGATCGCGACGGATAGCAGGGCTATGCCACACAGGGCCGGTGCCAGGTACCCAATGAGGCCTGCGAAGAACAGGGGTGGGCTAAGTGGCATGTTTGGAAGAAAATAAAAGGGGCGCAAGCTTTTTACTTGGTTTATGGTGCTGGTCAGGAAGGGACTGAACGACCAGCCGACCGGCAGGAAGAGAAGAGCAACACCCAAACTGATGACAACTGCCGCTCCAACAAAGGCAACAGCTGCCAGAAACAAAGCTGGGATCAATGATACAAACCAGGTTGCCCGGTTGCGGGTACGGGAAACCAGCATGGGCAAGCGGCCGGTCCGCTCGTCCCTCAGGAAAGCGTCGCCAACAAGGAACACGAATGCCGTAACCAGAATGAAAATCATCATGATATCGGCGCACAGCATTTGGACAGGAACGTCCCAGATGTTTGCGGGAGCGGCAATGTAATACTTGGTGAGAAGGTAGGAAACCGTACCCTTACGGTCAAGAACGACTGCCACCGCCAGGAATGCATCAATCACCAGGACGAACAGCCATCGCTTGCTGGAAAACAATCGACTACACTGGTACCGCATCATGCAAAACATCGTCAGGGCCTCCTTAGGACAAGTTGCAGTATCACGACTGTGCCATCCATCGCATCTCTGCTATGCATCTTCCTGCTTCCCGTAGGCAATGATGGCAACGCTGGCTGCTACCAGCAACCAGATCAAGAAATACAGAAACCGACCCGACATGGTCCCCCTTTCCAGTGCCAGAATCCAAGATGGGTTCCACTGCCGAGCACTTTCAGGTATCGTGACCATCGCGACAAAGATGGCGAGTGCGGGAGCAATGCTGACGACAAAAGGAATCGGCACCCACACAGCCAGGAGCAGGGCAGTCGTCGAGTAGGCTGCGGCAGCCAGCAGGTCAACTCCTGCGAATCGGGCTGCAAACCACCATGGATGTGCAAGATACGAGGCATGATCGGCAGGGTTGATATCGGCGAACTCACTTGTGCTAACTGTGGGTGCTAGTCCTTTCATGTGCGCCGCTGCCACGGCGGCGACAGCCAGCGACATTGTCAGAAGCAGACAGATAGCGATTGCCATCCCAATGCCTTTGGCAACAATATATCTTCGACGTGTCAGCCCCCGCGTGAGCACAAAGGTGGCCCAGGACGTATGGCGGTCGATCGCGAAGGAATCCCCGACAGCCAGCCCGGTAATGATAGGAAGCTCCCACGGGAGATTTGCCATGAGGGCGATCATGAAGTCTGCTGGTGCCGATCCAGGATGGACGCGCGTTGTGTTTAGACTGATGATATATACGAGAATTGCTGCGAGTGCTGCTGCCAGGATCCAGAATCTTCTGCGTGACAGCAGCCGCCTTAGCTCTTCTGCAACCATATGGATGACTACCACTGTACCTCCTGTGATGCCCCCGGGGTGTCTACGTGTTTCACGTATTACTCCTTTCTTGCGGTGAAGTTGCCCCCATTACTGGGTCAAATGTTTCAACAAGCCAGAACGTTTCAGTCATTCCCTACTCTTCTGCACGCATTTGCCTTACCCCCTCACCTCTATAACGCAATGGGTTAGATTTTGCTGACGGGGTATCCAGAAATAGTTCAGCGCTGCCAAGGGGGGCGGCAGCGCTGAAGGAGGAGGGAAGACGTGGTGGGAACGTCAGGAGCGGGGAGGTCCTTCCTGATGTCCGTGGGCAGCAGCGTGTGGTGCAGGGGCGACGTGCCCACGAAGCAGGCGCTTCAGGAACAGGAAGATGCCAGGAGCACGGTTGCGCAGGAAGGATTTCATCATCTCCCGTTCCCCTTCCCAGTGCTCGGTGCTGGCGACGATGAAGCGCATGGGCAAGCGAGGCGACAGGACAATGCGGTCCATCAGGCGACCCATGCGGGAGTCCGTGCCATGCCGGCGGTACCACCGGCGCAGCGCGTTGAAGGACAGAGCCATGAACGCGACCTCTCCCGCGTGGAAGCCAGGCTGGTCGAGAAAGGTCAGGCGTGTGTAGTCGATAGGTTCGGTGACAGACCCGTCCTTGATGCTGGCATCATAGAGGACCGTCGAGGGGTAGGGCGAGAAGACGCTCATACAGGCGTCGTCCGTGTGTGCCTGTGCGTTGAGCTTAGGGGTCAGCAGCGCCGTGGCGCGTGTTTCGCCGGGCAGCCCCACCATGTTGTACGCAAAGATGCGGATGCCCGCAGCGTGCAGCCGCTCGTTTACCTGGACCAGGAGCTCGTTGCTCATCGTGCGACCCAGTGACCGATGGCGCAGCGCTTCGTCGCCCGACTCGATGCCGAGGTAGACCTGCGTGCAGCCCATGTCGGCCAGCAGCCGCACAGTATCCTGGGTCAGCAGCTCGGCGCGGTGGTCGCAGGCGAACGGGAGGCCGACCTCGCGCTTGTACAGCTCTCCGAACCGGGCAAGCCAGTCGACGGAGATACCGAAGACGTTGTCCAGAAAGCGCAATTCGCGCACCTCGGGGTACCAGGTCCGCAGTGCCTGGATGTAGGCGATGGCCCCCTCAGGCGTGCGTGACCGGTGATAGTCCTTCGTATTGGGGTACAGGGAGCGGAAGGCGTGGTTGGTGCAATAGGTGCAGCTAAAGGGACACCCGCGTGACAGCATGCCGAGTGCGGTGTGCGTGCGGGTGGCAATGAGCCGACTGCGGTCGAACAGGCCAAAGTCGGGGATCGGCAGCTCGTCGAGGTTCGCCACTAGGGGACCGACCGCTTCATGGCGGAGTTCCTGCCTGTCGCGCCACCAGACGCCGGGAATACCTTGCGGTGTCCTGCCGGTGACCCAGGCATCCACCAGCTGGGGTAGTACCAGGTCGCCGTCGCCTTGGAGGACGGCATCCACACCCGCGACAGGCATGCACTGCTCGGGTGCGAGCGAGGCATGATAGCCACCCCAGACGATGGGTGCATGTACGGCATCCCTTGCCCAGCCGGTCCACTCGCTGACTGATGGGAAGGCGCTGGTGCGTACGGAGAATCCGATGATGTCAGGATGCGTCGCCGTCAGACGCGCGGCGAAATCCTCGCGCGTCGGTGGCTGGGTCACATGCAGGAGGCTCACCGTGTGGCCGGCCTGCTTGAGCGTCGCGGAAAGGGCCGCCAGCCCTTCGGCATACCAACCCCCGCGGTCCACCCTCACCTTCTGTGGTTTGCTGTAGAGCCGTGTCGTCGTATAGTCAGGATAGACCAGTGTCACCCGTGCCATGCTCGTGCCTCCTCCATCCTTCTTGCCTGCCCCGCGCTGGGGTGGTGTCGTGTCAATGTCCTGTCACATATAGGACGCAGATGACACGCATTCTCCTTATCAAGATATTCACATTGTTTTCACAAGTCAAGGCAAGACACGATCAGGAGCTACTCCTTCAGTGCGTCATTCCCATCCTTGGCCCTGGTCCTCTCATCGTCATTCCCCCCGAGTGTGTTAGTCCAATACGAGGGGTGCTTCCCCCGAGCCCTTTATTCCCATGCGAGTGGCGCTCTGCCGCGCATGCGAGAATCCTGTCCTGCTACCGTCTGCGATTCCTCGCTGCCTTGAAACGGCGCCGCGTGCATCCCCCACTCATTGCTGCAGCCGCAGGATCATTCGGCGACTCTCGACCATAATGGACGATGTTCTCCGGCGGTCGGTGCGCAGGACACGGAATCCGAGCCGCTCGTACAGCGCCTGGGCGCGCGGGTTGTCGACGTCGACATCCAGCTCGACGCAGGAACACCCTGACGTGCGAGCATTCTGAATGGATCTCGCGATGAGAGAGGAACCGATGCCAAGCGACTGCTGCAGCGGGTCCACACCCACGAAAGCAATATACCAGCTGCCGGGCAGGTTGCGTTGCAGCGCTCTGGCCACGACCACTCCACGCCAGGCAAGGAGCACGAGCGCGTGGGCTCCCAGCTGTCCAGCTGCTCGAGCCAGCCAGGTGGCACTGCCATTCCTCGACGCCACACTGTATGCAGTGATAAGGCCGGCCGGGAGACCATCGTGGAACGCGATTTCCGTGTTGCGCCAGGAGAACATCCCGCCCCGAGCCTGGTAGAATTTCTCGACGACATCGAGAGGTGACAACCCGGCAGCAAGACCCGTGAACAGCCCGTCGAGGTCTCTGCGCGCGATGTCATATAGAAGAGGTGCCACGAACGGCGCGTCGTCTGGTGTCGCGGGTCTGAAGTTCAGCGCTGGGGCGCTCATGGAGGATCCTTCTCTCACGTCTGCCGATGTGCTCTCGCGGATGACGCTTCAGGGAATGAGCAGGTCTCCTGTTGCTACCACGACGGTCCTGCCTGCGATGAGTACACGGTTCCCTGCGAGGCGCACCTTCAGGATGCCGCCACGTGAAGATGCCTGGTACGCCACGAAATCGGTCTTCCCGAGTACGTTGCTCCAGTAGGGGGCTAGTGCCGCATGTGCGGAACCCGTGACCGGATCCTCGAAGATGCCGTCGGCGGGCGCGAAGAAGCGGGACGTGAAGTCATATGGCGCATCCCCCGCTCCTGTCACGACGATGCCCGGCATGTCGAGCTTCATCGTGGCTGCGCGGTCAGGAGTCAGTGCACGCACGGCGGCTGCCGAACCGAGGTCGAGCAGCCAGTAATGGTGGGAGTTGACACCAGTCCATCGGGGAACCGTGTCGAGCCTCAGGGCCTCGAGGATTCCGGCAGGGACGGGTGCAGGCGAAGGGGGCAGCGATGGGAAGTCGAGCTCGATCCAGTCACCCTGGTATCGGGCGGCAAGCTCCCCACTCAGGCTGTTGAAATGGACCTTGTCACCGGTGACGAGCCCTGCTTCGTGCAGCGCGCGTGCCGTGGCCAGTGTCCCGTGGCCACACAGCGGCACTTCGACTGCCGGCGTGAACCACCGCAGGCGCCACGCGTCGCCCTCGCGCCGGACGAACGCTGTCTCCGACAGGTTCATCTCCGCTGCGATGGACTTCATCAGGCTGTCCGGCAGCGGTTTCTCAAGAAGACACACTGCCGCGGGATTTCCGGCGAATGCCTTATCGGTGAACGCGTCGATAATGAAGTAGGTCATATCAACATTCTATAACGGGAAGCCTGTTCGCGCAACGTCATTGTTCCTGAGACACAATAGCAAGGCCTCTGTGAGGTTGTCCTGGAGTCACAGCTCAACTCACCTGCCCTTCCAGTCTGCACTGACGAGTTTGTCCAGCTGCTCCGGACTGTCCACGCACATCCTGTTACTTGCCGTGACTCTTCTTGGCCTTCCTTGCCACAGAAAGTGCAATTGCTACGGCCTGTTTCTGAGGACGGCCAGCCTTGAGTTCGGTCTTGATGTTCTCCCCAACCGTCTTTTTGCTATACCCCTTCTTCAATGGCATGTCAAACCTCCTCTTCGGGCCCTTTGGCCAGAATGCCTGCAAACTACCGCAGGCGGCAGACGTCACCCTCGCGCAACACGACCGCAGTCTCAGACAGGTTCATCTCCCGTGCCATAGACGCCATGACCTCGTCCGCCAGCGGCTCTTGTTGCAGGCACAAGCCTGTTCCCAGACGCGTCGATAATGCAGTAGATCCTAATATCATTGTAGGACGACTGAGTGCGCGGTAAAAGACTTACTGAGTTCGAGCGCTAGGTCTTGTTGTCGAGATCGCGCAACTGCCGTGTCGCCGATAACTCGGCTTTCATCTCGATGTAGATCTGCCGGGCCTTCGGATCGGTCTCGACAAGTCTTCTGATTTCCTGCCGATACACTTCAGTATCGGCTGTCATTTCACGAATGCTCTTCATGCCTATCCTCCCCGTGCAGATGTCGCTCCACGGATGGTCCAAAGGAGCGAGCAACTCGTAACCCGCTCAGCGGAATGCTCGCAGATACCTGCTCATGGCTTGTTGTTCATGCCAGAAGAGGTCGTTCTCTCTGTGGAAGATTGATGGCTTGTTCTGTTCTTGCCCCTTTGATGTTGTCATGTTTCACATATGATGATTGTATGACATCCCCAACGTCTTTGACGTTGGCCCGACGCCCCCGCAAGGGGGCGTCTCTTTTTTGCCCGTGCTTGCCCTCAGAGAGTATCGGCATATGTCCCAAGTGTCACAGCCCTTCGGCTGTCACTGCCAGAGGGATCCAAAGGAGTTCCGTATGGACTGCCATGTAATCTGGTCTCGCGCAGCAGCAGCTTGGAGGTCGTCGTCAGTGCATCCAAGGTACTTCAGGAGCGACACTAGGAGAACCGCCTCGACTTCGTTCGTTGCCTGCACCATCTTGATGGCGCTCTGCCTGTCCAGCGGGGCATGATCCAGTGAATGGGCCGTATCGTTTCTTGTCTTGACGCAGGTGTCTATGCACGACTCGCGCTGCTTGCTCGTCATTGGCAACACACCTGTGCAGTTTCTGAATTGCCTCTTCAGCCTGAATCTTAGAGTTGGCTCCTTGCGCTGTGCGAGTCGGTCACGTGCCCATTCCCGAACTTGGACGGAAGCTGCCGGGTTGAGCGCGCTGTCTACCCGTTCCTTCCATTCTCTCGACGGCCGAGCCTCGTCCGTAAAACTAGTCCGATCAAGTCCCTCCAGAGCTGCAACTGCCATCGTAAGGCGATTGCGGGAGCAAGAGTGTTGCAGACGTTCGGTTCCGAGCAGGACGCCTCGAACGGCTTCGAGTTCAGAGTAATGGGTTGACCATCGTCGCAGTATCCTGTGTAGTAGCGACAGCGACACTTGAACCGGCAGAAGACACTCATGTTCTTTGTCACTGCTTGTGGCGTTGGTGCATCCTGCAATTGGGGACACAACGCCAATGGGCAGCAGAAAGTCCGGGCTGCCATCAAGGGCGATCATGTGGGCATGTGAATAGACTGTCACGGAAGACATTGTTACGCTGTCCTGCAGCATGACGGCCATGAATGTGCATGTTTTGTTGCAAGCTATCAGAAACTCCGATAGGGGGCGCTTGTGCTGGGACGTCAACCTCAAGCACACGTCCTCGGTGACGGTTAGTTGCTTCGTTCCTCGGAGGGTGACACCAGTCACGGGACGAGAGATGAAATCCAATGAGATGCCTTTCCACGTGCACAAGTGAACGGGCGGCGGCCTGTGTATGTTTAGTGCGACAGATACATGCTTGCGACTGCTCTTCGTTATGAGCTCGCTGGCTCCCGACGTCCACCATTGCGAGAAGTTTGGGCTCCGCAGCTCCAGAATATCAAACGACAGACTTGCATCGAACTCGTCGGGGAGACCCATCAGAACCTTCTGCGATCGAACGGTGGGCCACGACCGTCCGCTGGGGAAACTGGTATGCCCCCCTTCTTTCCAGCAGTCCATCAGGGCGAAATTCTTGCCAGATCGATCTTGGCCGAGGATGAGTGGGTAGTGCATTCCCACCCGCATGCGACTGTCCAGCGGGATCTCGAAGGTTTCCATGAGCTCGAGACTTGCGCGGTGGTCCTGATCAAACGAGAGTACTCCAGGTATTCTACGCTCCAGGTTCTCTGGAATCCACCAGTAGCCGAGATGCTCTTCAGTCATCAACTGAGCATATTCGGCCTCAGAGACCTTGACGGGTACGTTTGTCTGATCGGGGGACATAGTCTATGCCATGATGGTCAGCACGTCGCTGTCTGATAGTCCGTAGAGGCGGAAGACAAGAGAGTCGATGGCGCGGTCGAGGGCGGCTATCTGGAGCTGAAGACCGGACTTCTCGCGGTCGGTGCCGGTGGCTGCGAGCTGACGGTGAAGCGTCAGCATCTGGTCGACGAGGCGGACCATCTCGTCATGCATTGTCTTCTCCTGTGTGCCGCCAGTCCCAGGATTAGGGAGAGGCAGCTTGGATAGTGAGCTCTTCGCGAAAACAAAGAAACCACTCCTGAAACCTGAGGCAACCTGTTTTATGAAGTAGGTGGCAACTGCAGAGTTCAGAATACCCAACAAGAACTTGAGCTCCGAGGTGTCATTGCTGGAAACACAGATGCCATTGCCGCCAGCTGTGCCGCCTCCGAGAAAACAGTAGTCGCCGCTGAGATCTGAGGCAACATTGCCGCGAGTGCTGAGTACCTGCGAGATGAGCTTTGGTCTTGCCATTTCTGCCATGTTCTGGTTGCGGGAAAACCCGTACCACTCAGGGCATTTCCACTTACCGTGTTCACGGTCTTCGAGCGTCTTGCGGTGAGCAAGCAGAAAGGCCCATGCATTCGGGCAGAGGGCAGCGAGCTTGCTCGAACTCATCAGAACTAGCCGCTGGCCAACCTGCTCATATGGGAACAGGACTGAACGAGCAGCGCGTAGGGGTTCGTACCGACGTACATCGTCCGTGGCTTTGCAGAGGGGTCGCATGACACTGTACTCGAGTTGGTACTCTTGACCATCAACACGCGAGCGGAAGGACCCATTTTCGGCGTTTTCAAAGATGAATACCGGGTCGGCACCCGTGATGATGCCCTGAAACACGTTGGCGACATTCCCTAGCTTTACCGGCATCTTACTCAACTTCTCGAAGAGGGCTGCTCCATCGCCGACCGTGAAGTTCCATGCTGCAAAGGTGGCCATGGTCGCGGGAAGATCACCCTCCGTGGCGGAACGGTCACGGCGCCATGCGGCAAGGTCGGTGACCTTGGCGATGTGGAAGCTCTCGTGCGGCTGGGCGTCAAGGAAGAGCAGGCACGTGTACGTGGTTGCGTTGCCAAAGACCTGCTGGTCTCCGAAATGGACAATGCTCCGCAGATGACTGCCATCAGCAATCAGCTTGCGCAGCGGTTCACCATACTGGGCATTGAAGAACTTGTGCGGCAGGATGTAGCCCAGACGGCCGTGATCATTCAGCAAGTTCAGACCCTGCTCGACGAAGACGGCATACAGGTCATAGTTGCCCTTGCTGGCCGCCTTGTATTTCCCCTTGTAGTATTCGACTTCAACGGGGTTGAACTCCTTGAGCGCCTGGATGCGAATATACGGCGGGTTGCCCAGCACGACGTCGAAACCGCCATTGGTATCGAAGACCTGTTTGAAACCGGAGGCGCCCTTCCAGTCGAAGGCATTGATGCGGTAACGGGTGTCGTCGTCGACAAACAGGCTCTCGGGCTTGTCGCCGTAGAAGTCGGGACCGATGAGGGAGTTGCCGCACTTGATGTTGGTCTCCAGCTTGGGGAGCAGGCGCTGACGGCCACCCCTGGTGAACAACTCGGCGGTCTCAGAGGTCTCACCCTCCAGCAACCGCAGAGTCAGCGACAGCTTGGCGATCTCGACCGCCTGGTCGTCGATGTCCACGCCGTAGATGTTGTTGGTCAGGATGCGGCGCTTTTCGTCGATGGTGAGGCGATAGTCTCCTGCGCGCGGCTCGATGATACAGTGGTCTTTGAGTGCTTTGACGCGGTGCGTCTCCTGGGCGTACCAGTCCAGGTGCCAGCTGAGCAACTTGTCATACGCTCCCAGCAGGAAGCTGCCGGAACCGCAGGCGGGGTCGAGGATATGCAGCTGCTCGACCTTGGCAGGTGTCGTCTCCTTGAGTGCTTCCCCGACGGTATGGTCCACGATGTACTCCACGATGTCTCTGGGAGTGTAGTAGACGCCGCCCGCTTTCTTGACTTCGGGCTTCTCCTCCACCTTGACGCGGTGCTCCGTGGTGAGACGGATGGTCTTGCCCAGGAACTGCTCATAGATGTTGCCCAGGATGGCGACGTCCAGCACCGAGAACTCGTAGGGGCTCTGCGGGTAGTAGACACTGCGGACGATGTCCTTGATGATGTTGTCGTCGACCGTCAGACCTGGCGTCAGCGTGTCCTCGGCGAAGTTGAAGAGTCCACCGTTGTACCGTGCGTCGGCCTGGGTGAAGAGCTGCCGCAGCCGCGTGTACTGGTTGGTGCCGTTGAGCAGTGCGCTCATCATGCCATACGTGTCGATACCGCGGTCCTCGGCGATGCGCAGGAACACGATGCGGTCGATCGTCTTCTGGACGGCGAAGTTGAGCTGATGCAGCGGCAGGTTGCGGTTGCGGAGTGCGATATTGCGCGCCAGCTTCTCTCGCCACTGGTCGATAAGGCTCAGGAACTCCTTGTCGACTTCGCTGGTACCACGCTTGCTGCGCGTGTCCTCCACGTACTTGTCGAAGGCGCCGTGAAGGATGGCTTCGCGCGAGAAGGTACCGGTGAGGAACGCCCACTTCTGGGGATAGTCCTCGAAGGTGAAGTACTGGATGCGTGCGACGGAGGCGCTGTCGTTGGGACCGGGCTTGATCCGCGTGTCGTAGACGGCGAATTCCTGGAAGTCAGTCAAGATCGACAGCGGCAGCTTGGCCGAATAGGCATAGCGGCGCAACTGATAGGCGGGACTGGGGTCGTTGCGGAGGTCGACTGACGGTTTCTTGGCCTCCACAAAGAACTTGCGGACGCCACCGATGCGGAAGCAGTAATCAGGAGCTTTGGCGCCGCCCTCGATGCTGACCTTGTCTTCGCGGATGACCTCGCGGTACTGTTCGGCATAACTGGCCGTGTTGGCGACGTCCCAGCCCAGCAGCTTAAACAGGGGATCGATGAAGTCAGTACGTGTGTTGGCTTCATCATACGAGGCACCCTTATACTGCTCCAGGTGTTCCTTGAAGCGGTCGATCAGCTGAACCAGTTCGTCCGGCAGGTTCTCCATGAAGCCTCCTCGTTTAGTATAGTACACAAAACGAGAGACATGCAACCTGGAATAGATCTGCGGGCAAGCCAGCCATTCAGCTCACCCGGATCTTCTTTCTAGCCGATTAGCAAAAACATCACTAACGCGTTACACTCATAGTGGAGGGTATGATCTCCGCTGCGATGCCACAACGATACGGCGCGCTGACGGCTCTGGTGACCGGGTTCCAGTCCACCATCAGGTCAAAGAATGGAGGCAAGAAATGGACACGAACAGACAACCACAGAAGCGTCCATGGATCATCGCAGGACTTCTCGTGCTGGCACTGCTCAGCACTGCCATGACAGGATGCAACAAATCGACAGTGCCGGATGACCAGAACAGCACAACGTCAGGTACTGTCAATAGCACCTTTTTCGATGTAAACGGTCTCCTTACGGCACCCACAAAGGTCGCCGCATCATACCCGACCGAAGAGTTGAATATGGGCAATGATCTCAATGCCGGCCTTCCCCAGTTCTTGGATGGTGCGCTCTACACTTTCTCGTACAGGACTGGCAATGAAAACGCGTGGATGACTGCATGGGACCAGACAACGGGGAAGAAGCTTTGGTTGGTAGACACGGGTCTACGCTGGGTCATGTCGTTCGTTTCCGATGGGAAGCATCTCTTCCTACATACCAACAATACCTTCTATTGTCTGGATAAGAAGACCGGGGCGACCGTCTGGAAAAGCACTCCAATTGCTACTTCGCCCTACGTATTTGGCTTGAACGGGGAGATTGTCCTGCATATCAACAAACAGAGCAACGCGGCGGACCGTCTCTATGTTCTTGGTGCAGAAGTGAAGAATCTTGATACAGGTGGAGAGCAGCGTAATCCTGGCATCTACATCCTTGATGGGGCCGACGGAAAACTGCTGGGTCGCATTGATTGGCCTGCGCTTACATTATCTAATGGTAGCGGAGAGTTACTGTGTGATGGCGCAACACTGTATGCGAGCATCCCTGAATCTACGGAAGCTGAGTACCCCGCCCAGAAGTCTTCTCTTGTAGCGTTTGACCTCACGACGAACAAGATACTGTGGCAAGAGACTGTCGATGGAGAGGGCAGTAACCTTGCCAAGCAAGGGGACGTTCTGGTCTTCATCCGTATTACCAAATCCTATGAACCCTGGATCGACGTGTGGCAGATTGGTGCAACGGCCCCAGCTGGCACAACAAGGCGTCTCTGGACACGCAAAACTGAAAGCACCCCAATTGAGGAGAGCATCACCTCTTTTGCCGTCGATAGAACGCACGTCTATCTTCAGGGGAGCGAAGGAATATTCAGGGCTCTCGATCTTGCGAGCGGAAAGGAAGCATGGAATTATCGCTTTGCACCGACCAAGGGCTACATAACAGATGGCCCTGACATGGGAAAGCCAATCGATACGTATCCGGTCATGAAGTTGACAACGACAAGAGATGTCTTGTACGTCCAGGACGGTGGGGGACTGGTGGCAGTCTTCGATCCTGCAACCGGCAAAGAGCTGTGGAGCAAGCGTATCTCGCAGGTAGTCTTGAACCAGACTTCTGTCGCCAACGCGTTTGTGATGCAGGTTGTGGACAAGGGGTTCTTTGTCATCACCTCAGACGGCAAGGTCGATCTGTGGAACTAGGCGCAGGAGGCATACATTGTGACGACAACGAAAACCCCTGAAGAGAAATCAACCAGGGGGCCTTCAAGGCGGGGTACCTATTGGACGATTGCCCTTACAACCTGGGTAGCGACACATGTGCTGCTGTTCTGGTCACTGGTACGGCGGCAGACGCTAACAACACCAGATGCGGCCTCGCACATTCCCATGGGATTGCCGTTTCCCTTCCTGTGGCAGGACCAAGCGTACTATTATGGCTTTGAAAACAGATTGCCCGCCCAGACCCGGTTTCTTGCTCCTCAGGAGTTCGTCACCCACATGATCTGGCCCCACTACTTTCTTGATCTCGCCTTGGTCTGGGGAAGCCTTCTCCTGATTACATTGCTGATCCTATGTGATACGAAAGGTAAGAAGAGCAGTGCGGATAGGTTCATGAGAAGGAGCTAAGTACTGATGGTTCTGGTGACCGGGTTCCAGTCCACCATTGGATCAAGAGGGGAAACGGAGGGCAAGAAATGAACACGAACAAACAGCTACAGAAGCGTCCATGGATCATCGCAGGGTTGCTCGTACTGGTACTGCTCACTACTGCCATGACAGGATGCCGGCACCAGCAGGAAACGTCGGGCACTGTCAATAGCACCTTTGTCGATGTCAGCGGTCTCCTTACGGAACCCACGAAAGTCGTCGCATCATATGCCACTGAAAATCTGAACCTGGGCAATGACAGTTGTGCCGGCATACCGCAGTTTCTGGATGATACGTTGTATACCTTCTCGTACCATGACGACTTGACTCAATGGACGACTGCATGGGACCAGGCAACAGGGAAGAAGCTCTGGTCAGTATACACGAACGCTTCTGCGTATATACGGCCGTTTACGACGGATGGGAACCACCTGTTCTTTGTCCGCGCGGGCTTGCTCATGTCGGGCGTGCCCGACGTTGCTGCGTCTATCATGTGTCTCGACAAGACGACGGGTGCAACCGTCTGGCAAAGTACTCCAACGGTCGCGTCATCTTTTGTGTTTGGAGTTCGCAGCAACATTGCCGT